>CAYPZY010000011.1:0-20215 GCA_964415155.1 uncultured Bdellovibrionales bacterium | reverse complement strand
GAACCTGCGACCCTCTGCTCCCAAAGCAGATGCGCTACCAGACTGCGCTACTCCCCGAATTTCAAAGAGATGAATTGTTGCGTCATCCTAGTTTATCGCTGCTGAAAAAGTCAAATTACAATTTTTAGACCCGTTCGAATTATTCCAACCCACGCACCATTAGATCAATTCTTAAGCAATCTGAAATGCCTCCTTGCCTTATCTTCACATTTCATAGAACTAATAGTTTTTTCGTGAGGTTAGAATGAAAATCTTGGCCCTTCTTGCAGCCATTTTTATAAATCAGTTTGCTGAAGCTAAAGACGCCGAGTTCTTCTACGACGGCAGCCTTCGTACTCGCTACGAAAATACTTATTTTCAAAATGGTCGCCTTCGCGACACCACAACTAACCAAGAAGAAAACGAACAAGGTTTCACTGGTCGCACGCAATTTGGAATTAATATGCGAAAAGGGGAGACGATTAAAGCTCGTATCACTCTTCAACATAGTTTCATGTGGGGAAGTGACGTTAACGATCCCGCCGTGGCACCGGGAAGTGCCTACGACTCTTCGACGAGAATGCCGCAAGGAACTTACGACAGTAAAACCTATCAACCTGACGGCATTCATGATTCACAAAATGCGCTTTTGGTGAATGAAACTTGGCTATGGTGGAAGTTGAACGACTCGATGTCGCTTCGCTTTGGGCGTGGTCAATTGACTCTGGGTGATGGCAAGGTGATGTCCTCTAACGATTATCAAAATGTCCCGTATGCTTTAGACGGTGCCATTATGGGCTGGAGTAGTGCCTCCTCGCATACTGATTTTTTTGCTATGAAGATGGCGGAGTACGTTCAGCGCGGGGCAATTAAAAAAGATGCCGAGATGAATCTCTACGGTTTTAGTTTTAATCTTACGCAGCTTCCTGATATTTTATCGATGCTTCACGTCCATATTTTGCAGATCAACAAAGACCTTCTCGACAGTGGTAACAATGGCACAGCCGACCAAACCGCTTACGAAGATGGATTGAACTATGGCCGTTACGGAATCGCTATTGGTGGTGGCAAGACGTTGGATTATCACTTTTCTTATGCCGCTCATTCCGGAGTGATTCAGCGCTTAGGGGCTGCTACTGATATTGAATGGATCGGCAGCATGTTTGATCTTGAGTTCGGCTACAAGATGAAGAGCTTTTTCAATTCGCGCCTTTTTGTTTTGTATCATCGTGATAGTGGCAATAGTGATTCAAGCACTAGTAAATCGGGTCGCTACGATTCGTTTCTTTATGACATTCACGACAATGCTGGAGCCATGGATCTTTTTTCTTTTGGTAACCTCAGCTTTCTGAAAGCAGGAGTTCACTTCGATGCGATGGAAGATTTAAAAGTCATGATCGATGGTTATCTTTTCGGTCGAACTGAAACCGCTGACGTCGTGATTTCTGGACCCAATGGTAGTCAGCTTCTGACGGGACAAAGAGGATCGCTATCTACTGACGCAAAAATCGGAACTGAGATCGACATAGCTGCTGAACACAACTATGAAAATGGTTTGAACATGTATATCCGCTACAGCCAGTTTATTCCTGATGTTTATCTGTCTGAAAGTGGTGGACCCAACACGACAATTAGCCAGTTCATGTTACAAGGGAAAATCCAGTTTTGAGATAAACTGGCCCATCGTCTATCTAGAATTGTTGCCGGAATTTCGAAAAGAGACAGTGATGAAAAAAGTTTTCACCACTATTTTAATCATCTTGTGTTGCTGTTCAGTGTGGGCAGGTAAAGTTGTTCTTACAAAAATACCTTTGCAGCCAGAACTAACGACAGCTCTCAATCAGGTATTGGAAGCGGCCAGTAACCTTCAGGAAGCCTTCTATAAACAAAACGATCAGGAGATTGAAACCAATCTCAATAGATTGCTGGCGACTCTTCGTCAGGCGAAACTAAAGGCCCGTGCCGAAAAAATCAGTGGCATTCATGTCGGCCGCATTTTAGAGACAGCAAGTTTTCATTTCACCTACACTCTTCGTTCAACCGGAGACGAACGTAAACAAAAACTAAAATTAGCTTTTGAACAAGTTGTTCTTATTGCCCAGACTTACAAATTGGATACTTATCGCATTTTCTTTTGCGGTAAAAACGATGGTGTTTGGTTACAAAAAAGCAGTAAACCGCAGAATCCCTTTAGCCCACAAACCTACGGTGATTGCGGGAAATTAGTTAGGTAAGATATGTTGGATCAATTTCTTGCGACATTACCCCGCCGAGTGATCGCTGTTGCAGTCATTGGCCTCGGCATAATGTTCATTGTCTTCTCTAATCCACCTAAGACCGTTTGTGATAGTCAGTACGAACATTTTGTCGATGCTCAAAAAAATGTTTTGTTTATCGATCAAAAGCGCAAGCTAAAGCCTAACAAAACTTATTTCGAAATTAATTTCGATAAATGTAAGACGTCCAACAATGCGGGCGGGTGCTTTGAGTTTTTCCAGCTTTTAAAAGAAACCCTTCGTGACCTACAGGACACTCCACAAACCTGTTATAGTGATATGGGGTCGCGTTCGATTGTTAAGTCGACATTGTGGCAGAGTTTAGAATTGATTACGCGAATAGCGTGGGGAGAAAAACCACCTGCAAGTTATCGCGAGGCAAATGGTTGGCTTGAGTCACCAAATCTTGTGGTTTTTTGCCAATTAAAAGAAACCATCCAGAATTTCTATGGAAAACCTCGTTATACGGAATTTGCCAAGCGGGTGCTGCCTGAATTACCGGGTGCCCAAGCTTTCCCCTTTGAAAAAGCTTGGACACTGAGCGTGTTGGCGGCGAGTTGCCAAAATTTCTATTAACTCACGTTAGTCACCATAATCAGAGTGAGATTCTTGAGCTTCTGCGAGCGTTTTTCAATATCTCCCTTTAACTTTAGTTCCTCATCAAACTTGTTCACTAGCAGTAGTGGTTCATGCCTGTCGCAATACCAATGTCCAGGGTTCAATCCAAATTCTTGGAGTTGAGACAGCAAAATATCGTGAGTTAACTTTACATTCGTTTTCATCATACCCCCCTAATGTTGTCCTCCTCACAATTGCAAGGGCCAAGCCGGACGAAAAGAGAGGTACGGCTTTTAGAACTGGATACAATTTAATGAAAAGATGTCGATAAGTATCTGAAAACTATTGGGAGAATAAAAGTGTCGAAACCCAAACAAACTTACTTTATGGAAAGCGATCAAGAGGGCAGTCGCTTAAAAATAAAGGGTAATGCGGAAACTACAGCAGAACAATTGGTTTCAACGGGACTCCTTCGCCTGCCAAACAATGCGAATGTCGTAGATGCGGGAAGCGGTGTGGGTTTTGTTTCGGCAGTGATGGCCAAATTAATCGACGAGAACCAACTGACGTGCCAAATAAATTTAGTTGACCAGTCTGACCTGCGCTTGCAACAAGCCAAAAATGATCTACGGCCACTACAGACAGCCAACGTGAAGTTTCAGTATATTTCCAGCGACTTAAACAATATTAGTTTACCATCAAATTTTGGGGACTATGTCTTTTCGAGATTCGTCTTTGAGTACTTGGCTACCCCCGAGGAAGTGTTTGCTGAACTTTATCGCATAACGAAAGTTGGCGGAAAGATGGTCGTTGGCGATTTAGACTACAACGGACTAACTCACTATCCGCTGGAACCCTTGCTTGAAAGAAAGCTGGCGGTTGTGATGGATCAGTTAAGAAACTTGAAGCTCTTAGACCCCTATGCTGGCCGAAAGATCTATTCCTATTTTCACAAGCACAAATTAAAGGACGTTAAAATTCAGGTTATTCCCCACCATCTCTTCTACGGCAAATTGACCTCCGCGGATCAGTTCAATTGGGATGCAAAATTTAATCAATTAATTAGTTATCAAAGTGAAGGAATTTTGAAATTCGACTTTGATGTTAAAGATTTTAAGCACAAGTTCATGAAATTCTTAAAATCAGAAGAGCGCTTTACTTACACTCCCTTGATTTTAGTGGAAGGCGTAAAGTAAAGAAAGGTTTTTTTAATGGCGGTCCGAGAAGAAAGTGTAAAGTTAGATCGTATTCTAGAATACCTTATATTCTCCAATTCTCTAGCTTCTATTTCTAAAATAAATTCCGAGGAACATCATGCCTTGTTTCGAATAAGCGATGTGGGTACCGATTCCTTTCTGGCCGAGCCTCTTGACGCGAGTGTCGGAGTTAATTTCCTTCACAAATGTAATGATGCTGAGTTGATTTTTAAGGCCGGTTTTAAGAACAAAGCCATAACCTTTTCGACGAGAATCCTTTCTACCATCGACGGCGGTTTCAATTTCTCAATGCCGGCCGTTGCCCAATTGACCGACTTGCGTAAGTACCCGCGCTCTAAATTACGTACTTCTACTAGCGGCCTTCAAATTGAGTTAGAGATCGAAACGCATATGGGTAGAAAAGTATTTTCAACGGCCACAATGATCGAAATTTCGCAAAAGGCGATGAGTCTTTATTTGAATCGAGATGAAGGACTGGTCCTTCCTGGTGAAACAGTAGCAAAGATTAAGATTTATTCTCAGGGCAAATTGACATTGGAGACAAGTGGCCAAGTTCTGCGTGTCGATAAAAATAAGAAGTCTCAGGATGGCGGAAGAACCTATTTTTGTGTGATCGAGTTCGATCGGAATGAAATAAGCAATCAGCCAGCTGCGAAGGATTCAGGTGAAAAAAGGTCGTTGGATAGGGTATTAATTTTCGAGCAAGTTGGAAATCTAGTTCAATTCAATCATCCGATATTTTCCGATGTTGTTCTTTCAGGTCAGGTCGTGGATATTTCCACATCGGGTTTGTCGATTCTCATTGAAAAAACCAACTTACCAGTTTTACGAGGAATGATGCTGAATGATTTGATACTTCAGTTAAACAAGAAAGATGTCTTTAAGACCCAGTTCAAGGTTTTACGTGTGCAAGAGGCTAATCAGGGTGACGGAACGACGTTTCGCATCGGCGGTCAGTTTATGTCGATGAATGTGGAACTGTTAAAGTGTTTGAGCAAAACAATTCAGGCAAGTATTGATCAGAATCTTGTTGATGCGAATTCGCAAGACTATGAGCATTTATGGGAGTTTTTCTTTCAAACAGGATTTATCTATACAAAGAAGCGTAAACAAATCCAGGAACTTGCACCCAAATTATTTAAAACCTATTCCAAACTGTTAGAAAAAGAAAACGGTCTGGTAAAAAAGATTCTTTATAAAGAACAGGATGAGATTAAGGGCCACCTTTCGGCCATTCGCTACTTTGATAAGAGCTGGTTGGTGCAACACCTTAACGCCCTTAGAACATCCAATAATAAGCTCGGTGCCCAATTGGTTTTGCAGGCGGTTGTAGCCTTCTTGCGGGATGAGCGGTCAAATAGAATGATCGATATTAAGTACTGCCTCGCTTTCTATAGACCTGACAATATTTATTCGAACATGGTTTTTTCGCATGTGAAGAAGTTAATAAATGACCCAAAAATTTGTAACTATAGTGATTTGCAATTCTGTCTGCTAAAAGACGAAGAAGAAATCACTCCTTTTTCGCCGCCTGAGGTGGACGTTCGCATTGGCACTCGTGAAGACTTCGAAAATCTCGAAACTCTTTTGATTAGCCAAAACTACTATGATCTCATAAGGACTGAAAACTTAAGCGCAGAAACAATTGCGAACCTTAGAATTTCAGAAGAATATGCAGCATTGGATCTATATCGTTATCGCCGCGTTCTAGTGGCTACAGATAAATCATCAAATTTGAAAGCTTACGCGGTCTGCAATTACTCTTCCCCCGGGTTAAATCTTTCGGAGTTAACCAATTCATTTCGCATTTTTTACGATAAACCAGAGGCAAAAGAAAATTTAAAACTAGCGGGAGCACTTACTAGCTCTGTTTTGGACTCCTATCAGAAAACTGAAATGCCTTCTCCCGTACTGCTAGTCGAGCCTGGTCAGATCGTTCCGTTTCAATTTAGCGTCTCCAAGGTCTATCGTTATTGGTTCCTCGATGCCGCCCACTTAAAAAAATTCAAAGAAGCCACAGAAGAGATTTATAAGAACCTGCGTCCTCTTTTAAAAATGTATTCACAAGAAGCCAATCAGGATAAAGAGGAGAAAAGTGTCGCCTAGTCAGGAAAAGTTTTACAATGTTAAAATTCTTCGGGACTACGAATCCTATCTGCGCCAGCATTTAGGCTGGAAGCAAGCGCAGATTGATGAGCTTTTTCAATCCATTGGTTCTGACAGCAGCTTCATTGGTTCCGGTGACAATTGGTTTGATCAAGATTACGCCGACCAATTTTATCGCACCCTCGTTCAGATTACAGGTGACCAGAACCTTGCGTTTAACGTAGGTAAGTATACCACCAATGCTCAGGCCCGCGGGCTTAGCGGTTCTATCATTCAGGGAATTCTTTATCCTCAGATTTTATTTGCCAATATCCAACGATTTGCCAAGCTCTACACCAAAGGATCCTTCTACACGCCTATTAAGGTCACCCGTACTGATGCGATCATTCGCTCAACTCCCGTTGAAGGTTGCACAGAAAGATACTACCAATGCCAAAATCGAATGGGTATTCTAAAGGCTCTACCGGCATTTTTCAACTGTCGCTCCGTCACCATTAGACATGATGTCTGTTATCACAAAGGATCACCTTACTGCGAATACTCTATCAAGTGGGAAAATCCGTGGAGCCACCGTCCCTTTATTACCTCATTTGCGGTAGCTCTTTTGGTTTTAGCCGCGTCACTGTTTTTTGCAGACTATTCCGTCGGATTAAAATTCGCTTCATTTACTTTTGCCATTTTTTACCTTGGCCTTCAGAAAATGGTCGCAGGCAAACTTGAATCTACCTTGGGAGCGCAAAATACGGCACTTGAGGAATCTGTCACGACACTCAATAGACGACATCAAGAAACGCTCGTTGTGCGAAACTTTATGGAAGCGACGACGGAAATTATCCCTCTGAAAGAACTGGTAAACAAAGGTGCGAATCTGATCAGAAATAGTATGAAATACGATCGCACAATGGTTTTGCTTGTGGACAGTGAAAAAAATGTTCTGCGACCCGAGGCGCTGTGCGGGTATTCAGACGATGTTTTGGAAATTATTAACACCGCAGAGTTTCAAATCCGAGAAGATAATACCAGTGGTTTTCTCATATCGGTTGTTAATACGAAACAACCCTTATTTATCAGAGATGTGAAAAGCCAGATCCATAAGCTAAGTAATCGCAGTCAAAAACTCATACAACTGATGGGAATCGAGTCCCTTATTGTTGTACCCATTATCTTTCAGGACAAAGTGTTAGGTGTAGTGGCAATTGAAAATACAAGAGTCGATTTTCCCTTAACCGCTAACGATCTAGAAATGCTTCAAGGGGTTGCCGATCACTTTGCGGTGGCTATAACCAACGTTATTAACTACGAACAAACCAATAGATCACTTGAAATGATTAAGAAGGCTGAGAAGCAAGAAAAAGTTCTTCGAGAAATTTTTCAGAAATACGTTCCCACCGAGATCGTAGATGAACCGACAATATCTGCCACTTCCTTAACTTTACGCCGTGAGATTTTAAGTGTGATGTTTGTTGATTTGATTAGCTTTACCGCTATCTGTGAAAAGAAGTTTCCAGAAGAGATCGCCGATATCCTAAATATTTATATCGAGGTGGTGAACGAGTCGGTTCGCAAGTTTGGCGGTCGAATAAATAAGATTATTGGCGATGGTCTTTTTATTTATTTTCCCACGAGAGAAAGTAATTGTTTAGCTGCGGGTTATGAGATTTTGAAAAGCGTTGCCGTTATCAATCAAAGGCTAGCAGACAACAAACACGACCCGATATCAGTGGGAATTGGAGCCCATCGTGGCGTCTGTACCTTGGGAAATATCGGCTACTCTGAGCGTGTTGATTACACTTTGATTGGCGATGCAGTTAACATTGCAGCCAGAGTAGAAAGTTATACCCGACAAGTGGGACCTAACTCTTTCTGCTTTACTGAGGAACTTTTGCACGAAGCGAACGAATATGAATACGTCGAAAAAGGAACAATTTCCTTAAAAGGCAGAAAAGCGCCTGTGAATATTTACGTTTTAACGGGAAAAAACACTTCGCCTACAGTTAAAGTCGCGTGAGATTCGCCAAAAAATCAGCGAACCCCCAAAATGCTTAAACTGAAAAAGGAGCTGGTGAAACTGGTTCTGGATCATGAACATCGTCGTAATAGTAACCAGCTGTTGGTAATAAAGCGAGGCTACGAGCGATTTTCACGGCGCGAGTGACTTTGCGCTGTTGTGCTTGGCTCATCTTGCGGATACGCGAAGGAACTATTTTTGCACCTTCCATAATAAAACGAGCTAAAGTTGAAGGATCCTTATAATCAAATAAAAAAGTTCCAGGAAAATCCTGATGGTATTTCAAACGTGTGCTTGATTTCTTATTGCCAGACATAATTCGCATCCCTTTCCATCGAATCGCAAAATTTCTGAAAACATCTATAAATACGCTATAATTCGGTTGCCAACAAGTGTCTTTTTCCTCTATATGTACTTTTTGTACATTTTCAAAAAATAATCACTCGGGAGAATATATGGCGCAATGTGAGCTTACAGGCAAGGGCCCTGAAGTAAAAAATAAGGTTAGTCACTCAAATATCAAAACCAAAACACCTGTTTTGCCAAATATTCAAAGAAAGAGCCTTTTTAGCCGCGCTTTAGGCTGCTTAGTTAGGCTGAAAGTTACTACTAGTGCCTTAAAATCAATGGAACATAGTGGTGGTTTTGACAAGTTTATCTTAAATCAGTGTGATACCAAGCTTTCAAAAAGAGCAAAAACGATCAAATTGCGTATCCGTAAAGCACTTTCTCGCAAACAAAAAGGAACGAAATAATGGCTAGCAAACTTCCTAAACTAAAAATAAAAAAAGGCGCCAAAGTTAAAGTTATCGCCGGCTCCGAGCGCGGTGCCGAAGGCGCGGTTCTTGAAGTGAATCCTCGTACAATGAAAATTAGAGTACAGGGCATTTCATTGAAAACTCATTTCGATAAAAAAGATGGTTTGAAAAAAGTTGAAGGTTTTATCGATTATTCAAATGTAAAAATGCTCTCTGCAGCTCCTGAAAAGAAGCCAGTAAAGAAAACTAAATCTAAAACGGCCACTAAGAAAAAACAAGACGACGCAAACGCCTAGTATACATAATGAGTCCTTTTAAAAGAACCTTATGTTATGCTTTGCTTTTTCTTTTCTCAGCGCTTGAGACTCAGGCGGCAGTGGTCATGTGCAAAAATAAGAAAACGGTTCGCACGATTAGGGTGGTTCAAAACGAAAATCGTTGTGTAACTATGTATTCTAAGGGCGGCATCGATAAAGTTGTCGGTGCTGGTAAGTTTGGAAGTACTTGCGACACGGTTCTTCGCAATATCAAAATGAATCTTGAACGGGCGGCCTGGACTTGTAAGGAAACAACGGCTGCCGTTGATCAACATTACGATATAAATTGATGACTACAAAAAAATTACAAAACCAACGGTTAAATGTGGTTTTGTGTCAAATGACGTCCACAGATGTGGTGGCTGATAATGTTGTTCAAGCGCTTTCTCTTTTAAAACATATTTCTGAACCCGCCAATATCGACCTGATAAGTTTCCCTGAAAATTGTCTTTATCTGAGGCTCGATGAAGACGAAGAGGTTCAAGGTCTAACTCTCGACAGCGATGTTTTTAAACCATTTTGTGATTATGCCAAAAAGCACTCAGTGCTCATCCACTTAGGATCAATCCCACTGCGCAAAAATAAAAAGCTTTATAATTCGACTGTCATCATCTGGGATGATGGGAGTCTGTCCTCAGACTATTCCAAAATTCATCTCTTCGATGTCGACGTTGAAGGCCATAAACCTGTTCGTGAATCAAAAACCTTTTCGCACGGCCATGAACCCGCAGTTATAGAATATCGCGGATGGAAAATTGGCTTGGGAATCTGCTATGACTTGCGTTTCCCCGAACTCTTCCTTCACTACAGCAGGCATCCGGTTGATCTCTTGCTTTTACCAGCCGCCTTTTTAGTGCCAACTGGACAAGCTCACTGGGAGGTCCTTTTACGAGCTCGTGCGATTGAGGCACAGGCTTTTGTCGCAGCAGCGGCGCAGTGGGGTGAGCACAAAGGGGAGAAAAAAAGTACCCGAAAAACATATGGACATTCCATGGTGATCGATCCGTGGGGAACGAAAATGGTTGAAGTCCCTTCAGGAATGGGGATAATAGAAGCAAGTCTTGAAAAAGATTTAATCGATAAAGTGCGTAAACAAATTCCCATGCGGAACCATAGGCGGTTAAAGTGAAAAACTCTGCTCTCATCATTTTTGCTTTTGTTTTTTTGTTTTCCCAAAAGGCCTGGGTAGCAGAGGGAAGTGAAGAGGCCAATGAAGCCACGCTTGCTAGTACAAAAAAAGAAGAAGATGTTTTAAAAGTGCAAGAAAATTTGCCGGCCCCAGTGCGAACAACGAATTTGCGGGCGGTGCAAAAGCAAGTTCTCAACATCACTCTTCCCGATCAAAGTAACCCCGAGGAGCCAGCAGGTCCCGTATCTGAAGAATAGAGTAATGGTAAAATTTTTAGTCCTTACATCTGACGGACTTCTAGATGTATTAGAAAAAGAAATGCGAAACATCGGTCTTGCTGTCGGCGAAAAAATTGCTGGCGGAATTCATTTTGATGGCAGTTGGCAAGACTGTTACAAGGCTAACTTGTTTTTACGATCGGCAAGTCGAGTGGTTATGCCGGTGTTGCAATTTAAAGCGAAATCCCCCGAAGAGTTATATCAAAAAACAAAAGAGCACGATTTCACTCAATATATTGATGCAAAAGGGACGATTGCCGTTGACAGTTTTGTTCGCGCCAGTCCCGCTTTCACTGATCAGAGGTTTTTTAGTTTAAAAATTAAGGACGCTGTTGTTGACCAATTCCGTGATAAGTTTGGCGAGCGCCCAAGTGTCGACAAGGAAATTCCCGATCTGTTGATCTTGGCGCGTGCCTCAGGTGACGATGTTTATATAAATATCGATACTTCGGGTGAATCTCTTTTTAAACGCGGTTACCGTGTTGAAACTACTCTCGCACCTCTGAAAGAAAACTTGGCCGCAGGGTTAGTGCTTATGACGGGCTGGGATGGTAAGACAAATTTCATTGATCCTATGTGTGGTTCCGGAACACTGTTAATAGAAGCGGCTTTGCTGGCTTTAAATATCGCCCCTGGAATGTTTCGCAAACGCTTTGGTTTTCAAAAGTTGAAAAACTATGACAAAGAGATGTGGAATTCTTTAGTGGACATGGCTATCAGTTCCGAAAAGACTGAGTTGGACGTTAAGTTTTTTGGTTACGATCTGGACGGTAAGGCCTTACGAAGTGCGCGCGCCAACGCCGAATCAGCAGGAGTTGCCGAATTTATAGAATTCAAACGAACGGATGCGAGAATTCTTGAACCACCCTGTGAGTCAGGTCTCATTGTAGTGAACCCCCCTTATGGTGAGAGGCTTGGTCTCACTGAACAACTAAAAGATGTGTATCGAGATTTTGGACACACGCTAAAGACGCGGTTTAAAGGCTGGACTTGCTGGCTGTTATCAGGAAATAGCGAGTTAAGCGAAGAGCTAAAACTTAAAGCCAATGAAAAACACAAGGTGATGAACGGTCCTATCGAATGCCGTTTTATGAAATACGAAATCAAAAACGTCTAATTTTGAGACACAGAAATTCACTCTTTATTTCCTAGACCTTAGTTCCGATAAGGTAGGTATGAAATCATTGGGCGGTTCTTATATTTTTGTTTTTTTAACGAGTATCAACTTTCTAAATGTGGCTGTGGCTGACGAAGCGAAATCACCGGCGTGGACATGTTCGGGACCGCAATCGTGTCAGGAAGTAAATAGTCAAGATCTCGGCTCACTCACTACATTTTTTTCCGATGGTCTTTCGGAGCGACCAGCTTTATTGACAGAAAAAGAACTTTCGACTGTAGAGAAAGAGTTGGGATTTACAAGCTCTTCAGCTCCGTCGATGCTTGATTTCGAAGAAAAATGGAATCAGAAAAATCCTAAAGAAGAGCTTCCCCTAAAATATTCGCAACCATTTATGAAATATCGCCTGAAATTAAATGTGGATGATCGCAATATAGATTATTCTAATGCGAACCAAAACGCCCTGTTTGGTGTGAATGGTGCTGAAGACAGAAACCCCCATCACGTCAATGTTCAGATTGAAGATAAAACCAGAGTGTTACATAAGTCTCATCAGAGTCCCACAGGTCCACGAGACTCTCAGTAAAAAAACAAATTCACTCATAGATAAAAGTCCTGATCCATGCTAATTCTGGCAATGGAAGTACTCCTAATTCATAGCAAGTAATAAGCTATTTGATGGGTATCAGTAAGATAAAAATTTTTAGGTCATGGAGGGCTAATGTCACTTAATCGCTGGCTGGTTGCAGGCGTCGTATTTCTCACAATGAACATTAACGTAAACGCAAATTTAAATTCGTCGAATTCGGCGCGCGGTTACTATGTCACTGCTAAAAAATTTCTTTCGCTTATCGAGAATAAAAATTCCCGTAAAGTCTTACAATCGTATAAAGATCAGGTGTTGGTCCAATTAGACGATAACGAGCGAGATGCGCTCATCAATAAAGTGCACGATGCTTCTCAATTTTGCGCCGGAGTTGTCGACGTTACTACCGACTACAAACAGTACAAAGGTAAAAAGGCAAATTTTCTTCGTGATTTCATGGCCGAAGCTCCACAAAATCTTTTGGAGGATTACGCGATAAAGTTTGATGCCGCTACTCGCGGGGCGATTAAGAATGTTAACAGTGATCGTTATGAACAGTTCCTAAGAAAGTACATTTCTTTTGCTGACCGCTATGGGAAAAGTGAAACGGGAAGACAAGCAAGCCAACTCTTAAAATCTAAACTTGAAGAGATTGCTAAAGAAAACCAGCGCAATGATATTAGTGTTCATGAGGTAGAGACGGGTGGTAATTATTTGCAGAACACCGTGTATGCAAAGATTCCTGGATCAGATGCAAGCCTTCCTGGCGCACTTATCGGGGGTCACATGGATACTTTGCCAACTAACAAACCGGGTGCCGATGATGATGCTTCAGGGGCAGTGGCCGTACTCGAAGCTTACAATGCTGTGTTGGAGAGTGGTTTAAAGTTTAAACGTGATCTTTATTTTGTTTTCTATGCGGCTGAGGAAATGGGCTTAGTTGGCTCACGCGTGATGGCTAAAGAATTTAAGGCGAAAAATGTCGAGCTTCGTGGCGTCCTTCAGTTTGATATGGTCGGGTATAAATCTGACGACGAAGATCTACCCATGCATTTCATCGCTGATTTTACTTCGGATCCGCTTACGGCTTTCGTTAAGAATCTCGCAGTTCACTATTTGGGTTTAAAAACTGCTGACCTTGGCAGTTCTAAATGCGGTTATGCGTGTAGCGATCATGCTTCGTGGGATCGCCAGGGTTATCCGGCGGCTTTTCCATTTGAATCTTCTTTTGAACATTACAACAAGGATATTCATACATCTCATGATGATATGAGCAAAGTTAACCTTGAACACGCTATGCGTTTTGTTCGTCTAGGTGTAAGCTTTGCTGTCGAAATGGCGGAACCAAAGTAAATGTTAAAGGTTCCTCCAATTGTTAAAAAGGCGTTTAAAGCTGCGCTCAAAGCTCAGAAGTTAGCTTATGCGCCTTACTCTAATTATTCCGTCGGTGCGGCACTTATTTCACATCGGAAGAAAATTTTTAGTGGCGCAAACGTCGAGAACGCCAGTTTTGGTGGAACTGTTTGTGCCGAAAGAATCGCGATTTTCAAAGCCGCTAACGACGGTCATCGGTGTTTAGAACATATAGTAGTTGTAACCCAAGATAAAAATCCCGCCTCACCATGTGGTTTGTGTTTGCAGGTTATGGCAGAATTTTTTGGACCTGATGCCAAGGTGTGGTTAGCTAATCCTAAAGGAATTATGAAGGTTCTTAACTTCTCCGAATTTCTGCCGCGACCTTTTGGGCCTAGGACTTTTACGACCAAATGAGCGGGGCACATTTCGCCCCGAAAACTAAAATCTCAGCCACAGTTTAACTCATTTCCCTATGTTTAGACGCTTTTTCGTCGTTGGTGCACTTATTGCTTTATAGCGGTTGCACTTTAACTAAACTATTTTTCTGGAGGGAAAAAATGAAAAGAATTTTAACAGCAGTGCTCGTTACCGGTCTCATGACAATCGGTCACACAAGTTTTTCAGCTAACGAATTAGGAAATCAAGCGCCAGGGTCTCCTGGAATTAATGATGGAGGTCAACCACAACCGGTTCCGCAACAGCCAGCTCCTCAGCAGCCAGCACCACAACAACCAAAAACTCCAATGGAGAAACCAGCACAAGTAGAGCAGCCATCTCCGATCGAGCCAGTTGAACAACCAAGTGATTTCGATAAAGGAATGGACAACCCAAAAATCGATGAAGGCAAATATGTTCAAACCGCTAGTCAGTGTCGTCTTGATGGTACTCTTCGTGGTCTTGCCATAAGCGTTGGTATCGGCGGTCAGGTTCTTATGGGTCGCGGTGTAATTACCTGCGGTGATGAATCAAATCTCACTACACAAAATGTTCGCCTACGTATCTTTGCAGGTGGTCTTGGTGTTGATGTGACTTATATTCATCGTCTACACATTGCTGCTCGTGGTATCGAGTCTAACCTTGGTTTGACTGGTGTTTACGGCGGCTATCGCATTGGGCACTCTGTCGGTATGACTCTTATCCATAATGGTGTAAGAGCTGATAGCTTTGTTAATTTGCAACGTGAAGATGGCAGCATGAACTTCGACGTTGGTTTAATGGGTGAAGACGCTTACGGTTTAGGTGTACGCCTTCATGGCCAAGTGCTTCACATTCACCCCATGTAATTTTGTCTTACATAGGTTGAGCGGAAAGAGCTAACTCTAAAAAGTTAGCTCTTTTTTTATTTGACGGTGACAATTCCGTTTGATGATCTAAGTCTCTATGAATTTTGGCGAATGGCTTAGGTTTATCTATGGAATCACAATGGGAACTTCGACCCCCTTACTTAATCCGCGCGATCGCTTTCTAGCGCCTTTAAAAATTGTAGATCTTGATGAGGTCTGCAAATTGTTTATTGGTGGCGCCGGAAATGGTTTGGCATTAATTGCCGGGCATGAGGGGCTCTTAATAAATACAAATCTTGAAAAAACTGCTGAAGATATTTATCACGCTCTGAAGTTTAAAAACATCACGGTGAAGAAAATCATAAACACCAAATGTCATTTCTGCTTTAGCGGTGGCAACTATTTATATCCGGAGGCAAAAGATATATATATAGGCGAATACACGCGGGCCCATCTCATAGACCAACTTGGTGATAAACAGCTGCCCAAACATATTTTGCGGGAAGCAGCCGATCTACATTTTTTTGACGAAATCGTGCAAATGATACCAGTGCCGCTTTCCTTTTTTGCCGGCAACCTACTCGTATTTTTAAAAAAGCGAAATATTCTCCTTATGGGGGATTTATTTTTTAACGGTTTATTTCCCTATTTACCAGCCGGGGTAACCTTGTCACAAGTTGCGGAGTGGGCGAAATTTTGTGAAAAGTTAGCTGCGGAATTTTCGACAGCGCGTATTCTTCCCGCAGAAGGTGCTGTGGGTTCCTCTGAAGATTTGTTAGGCTTTGCAAAGTATTTAACTGAGTTGGCTCAAGGGGCACCGTTAGCTCGACTAACACAGCAGTATCTTTGGAAGGATATTCCAGGCATCTCTTCTATTGAGAAAAACTTAGAAGTATTTAGGAAAGATTAAGATAACCGGGCGGGGGTTTTTGGATCGGCGATGCTACCAATCGGCTCTAGAAAAACTCCAGAGCCGTTACTTAGGAATTATTCACATTTCGACATGACAGTCGGGCTATAATAGTCGCCAATGCCACCGATATTATGAAGGTTGGTATAACCTTGTGCAGCCAACGCATCGACAGCTTTTTGTGCGCGTTTACCGCTGGCGCAATAAATAACTAGCGGATTGTTTTTATCATTCTTAGTTAGTTCGCGAATTTTTTCCATAGCAGCTGGATCATTACTGACGATATCGTCAACCGAAATCAAATGGGCACCAGTGACATAACCATTGCAGGCTTCTTGGCGAACATCGATGACTGGCATGCCGTCTTTCATCGCAACAATCGCAGTATCGACCATTGCCGATCCCATTTTTTGTGGGTGATTAGCCAACGCTGTAGTTACACAGGCAAACGCGAAAATAATTTGTTTAATCATGTTTTCTCCTTGTTTTCTATTCTTGGAAACAAAACCTCGGATTTCGAAACGGGAGTTCCTTGTTGAAGGAGACCCCATTTCGCATCAAGGAGAGTTGGTTTAGTTTCCCACCCAATTGTTGTCAACAATTGCTTCATCTTCGACGGCATGACTGGTGACAAAAGAATTCCCGCAATTCGCAAGCACTCAAGGGCTGCGACTAGGGGTTCAGCCGCTAAGTTAAGATCTGATTTAGCGGTTTTCCAAGGAGCCTGGTTTTCTAAATATTTATTTGCTTCATTGAGCATGTCGACAACGTGACCGATTGCTTTTTGTGGCGCCATGGACTCGATTTCAACCTTTACTCGACTCGCTAACTCTTTGTTTATCTCTACGAGTTTTAGTGTCTCAGGGTGAGTAAAATTAACTTTTGGTATTTTCGAATCAAAATATTTGGCAATCAGATTGGTGCTACGACTTAAAAGATTTCCAAGATTATTCGCAAGTTCGGAGTTCACACGATTGATAACCAACTCTTGCGAAAATTTAGCGTCGTTACCGAAATGGACATCGCGAGTAAGGTAGTAGCGTAAAGCATCAACGCCGACCACATCTTTGAGATCAAGGGGCTTCACCACGGTTCCGGCAGATTTACTCATCTTCTCATTGCTTTCGGTCAGCCACCAACCATGAGCAAAAATCATTTTCGGAAGAGGAATTTCTAAGGCCATTAGCATCGTTCCCCAATAAACCGCATGGGTAGTAAGAATATCTTTTCCCATGAGGTGAATCGCCCCGGCGTCGAACCACCATTTTTTAAATTCACTTTCGCGGCCTTTTTGTTTGTAGCCGACACCAGTTGCGTAATTTAACAGGGCGTCGAACCAAACGTAAGTGACGTAATCACGATCAAAGGGAATTTCTACTCCCCAAGTGAGACGTTTTTTGGGACGACTGATGCAGAGATCCTCTAACGGTTGGCGAAGGAATCCCAAAACTTCGTTGCGTTTGCTCTCAGGCTGAATGTAAAGCGGATCGCTTTCGATTTTTTTAATCAAGGCATTCTGATATTTCGACATTTTGAAAAAATAATTTTTTTCTGTAATGCGAATAACTTCTTTGCCGGTCGGGCTTTTTCCATTGACCAAATCTTTCTCATTCAAAAAGATTTCGTCACTGACACAGTACCAACCTTCGTAATCCTGCGAATAAATTTCGCCTTTATCATAGAGTTCCTGCAGACAGTCCTGAACCGCCTTTTTATGAAAGGCATCTGTGGTGCGGAAAAAGAAATTGTGATCAATTTCGAGTTCCGTCCAAATCGTCTTGTAATTTTTCACCATATCGTCGCAATGTTCTTGCGGAGTCAGGCCGCGCTTTTGTGCTGCCTCTTGAATCTTTTGGCCGTGCTCATCGGTTCCAGTCAGAAAATAAACTTCGCTACCAAACAATTTGTGATAGCGAGTAAACACATCAGCGATGACAGTAGTGTAAGCATGACCAATATGTGGAGTATCGTTGACGTAATAAATGGGTGTGGTGAAGTAGTAATTTTTCATGTTGATTCTTCATTGGGAAAAATTTTTTTCATTAACTTTTGAATACTTTTTCTCATCTCAGCTAGATGCGCAGTCGTTGCGACGTTCTTTTTGTAAGTGGAAATTGGCACAATAGGGTAACCGCCAAATTGTCCTGGTTCATCGTGACTTTTACCAAAGGTGGAGTGACCAGCACACAAGACATTATCGCCGATTTTTATGTGACCGGCGATAGTAGTTCTGCCACCACAGACAAAGTTATTGCCGATTTCTACACTGCCAGCCGAAATAAATCCCGCGGTGATCAGGCAATTCTTTCCCGTCACAATATTGTGACCGAAGTGACAAAGGTTATCAATTTTGGTTCCCTCGCCAATGACGGAATCATCAATTGTGCCACGATCGATCATAGTTCCGGCGCCGACGTCGACTCGGTTGCCTAAAATGACCCGGCCTAAATGAAATTTGTGGTAGTGGTTGCCTTTTTCGTCATGAGCATAACCAAAACCATGACTGCCGATAGCGGCATGGGATTGAATCATGCATTCATCACCAACAACACAATCGCGCCCCACAAAAGAGAAAGGAAAAAGTCGTGAAGCTCTACCAATCTTAGCGCCTGATTCAACCACGCAGTGAGAAGAGATTTGCGCCTTATCGCCAATTTCGACGTTATCGCCAATAATGGCATAGGGTCCAATAGCCACGTCTTTACCAATGCGGCAGTTTTTGCCAATAACGGCTTTCGCATCGACTTTGCCTGCGCAGGTAGCGAGGTTTTTGGGAGCAAAAAACTCGTCGATCACCATCGCCATTGTAAGTTCGCTGTTGGAACTCAACAAAAAGGTTTTAGTTCCCTTGGCGCGGTCTTTTAACTTTTTTGGAATTACTAAGGTTGTAGCGGCAGCAGTCAGGGCTCTTTCTAGATATTTTTCATCAAAAACGAAGAGCAAATCATCTTTGTCGCTTTTATTAAGTGTTCCCAATTTGTTAATGACTGCCTGTGGATTCCCAATAATTTCTACAATAAGATTGGGAAATTTTTCCTTGACGTCGCCAGCGGTGATTTTCAAAATTAAACCTCTTTAATTGTGGTAACTTAAATTCGCTAAGGGGACAACAAAAAAATAACACGGTGCACAGGCGAAGCTGAAACAATTTTTTTATGAACGGGATTAAGCGTTGCCAAGGATAAGCTGTTGTTATAATTTGCGAATACAAAAAGGGGGATAAATGCCATTAAAAAAGGCAAATACTGCCAAGGCGGCTCAGCGTTCGCAAAAGGCGACCAAAGCGGTGAGTGCAGCGGGCAAGAAATCCAAAGTGAAAGAAAAAAAATCGACGGTTGCGCTAAAGGCTGAAGTAAAGCCAGCGAAACTAGCGGCCAAGAAAACAAAAAATGTTTCTGCTGAAGTTGTCGATAAGCCAAAAGCGAGCGAACCCGTAAGAGTAAAAATTGGCGCCCCTAAAGAAGTGAATGTCGAAGTTAGCGAAGAAAAGCCTAAAATAAAAACCAAAATAAAAATCACCAAAGCGGCGCTTGCTGGGGATGCCTCGAAGTTGGCGTCTAAGTGGCATCAGCTTTTTGAAAAGTCACACGACGTTGATGCTGCTACCTACAAAATGTCAGGACATTATGAACCCAAAACTCCGATCAAACACAAGGTGTTGGGTTGGGGTTATGTTTTAACCAGCCAAAATAATCGCATTGAAGTCTTATTTCAGGATGGAATTAAAACCTTAGTAACGGATTTCAAGGAATAGTATGGCTAAAGACGACCTAGCTCAGCTCGATGGCAAAGTTGTGGATGCACTTGCCGGCGGAATTTATAAAATAAAATTGGATAATGAGATGGAAATCTCTGCTAAATTGTGCGGAAAGATGCGCCGGTTTAATATTAGAGTGGTTGTTGGTGATAGAGTTACGGTTGGCGTTTCTCCTTACGATCCTTCACACGGTTTGATCATGTACCGTCACAAATAATTCATGGAAAAAGAATTTCAACAATACTTAGGTCAGCATTTACCGAATATTTCATCTAAATCCGCGCAATCGGTTTTAGATCTCGTTCGCGATGGTGCAACTGTTCCATTTATTGCTCGCTATCGCAAAGAGAAAACCGGCAACCTTGATGAACTAGAAATTCGTCAGGTCCTTAAACTCTCGGAAGTCTTTGAAGAGATTAAAAAGCGTAAAGCTTTTGTGATCAAGGAAATCGAAACCCGTGACACTTTAAGGCCGTGATCGATTTAGCGAAATCGAAACCGATTTGTGAGACCTGATTGGTCAGGTATAAATATCCACCAATCAGCTCACAGAATCAGAGCGAAACCGATTTCGATTTCG
>CAYPZY010000010.1:0-20718 GCA_964415155.1 uncultured Bdellovibrionales bacterium | reverse complement strand
TATTAGAATTAATGAAGCTTAAAACTTACAAGCAAGACAGCAAATGGATTGCCAGATGCCTTGGTATCACCACTTCAGAAGTCAAAATCGCCTTTGAAAGGTTAGCACGTGTCGGAATTCTCGAAGAACATAAAGGCAAATTTAAAGACGTTAGCGGCGGGAACAATACGTGGCTTAAATCAGGATACACTGACAGTGCCTTCAAACGTTTACAAATTAGGTTGCTTGAAAAAGCCATCGAAAACATTATGGCGACTCCCTATGAGTTGCGCAACAACACATCAATGACTATGGCGATAAATCAGGAGGATCTACCAAAAGCCAAGAAGCTTATCGCCGATTTCCGCCGTCAATTCTCAGAAATATTAGAAAAAGATCGAAATAAATTAAACAGTGTTTATCAACTAGCAATTGCTTTTTTTCCGTTAGTAAAACAGGAGACAGTTCTATGAAACTTTTAACAATTATTTTTTCATTCTTATTATCCATTCAGACCTTCGCTGGCCAAGAAAATGGTGGTGGCATGGTGTCTGTTGTCGATGGAAAGTACATTCTCTATGACTTTCTTGAGGCAGGTGTTGAAAAGGATGCTCCTTTCATTTGGGCTTTCCCCATAAAAGATATGATGGAAGCAAAGACGAAAATTCGCCACAACATCACCAGTTTTGGCGGAGACAGTCCGATCTCAGAAGACGATGTTGACGGCGTGGTTCACATATTAAACTATGTATATGCGAGAAATCCCGACGCCGCGAAAAAGATGTTAGAAGTTTTCATGCAATACAGTTGGCTCGTCACTTCGCAAAAAGTGGTCGATGCCAATGACCTGGGACCTACTCCTATCGTACTTGCCAATGGAGTCACCGTCATCCCTGCAGCATATAGAGATGATACGGCAAGAGTTGTGTGGATATATCACAGTATTTGGCAAAAATTAAATCTACAAAACCGAGTAGGACTTTTAATGCACGAAGTGCTCTACGCTATTGGGAAAAGGTCAAGGGGCCTTAATAGTTCGTATTACCCGCGAATCGTTAATGCAATGATCTTTAATCCGATTTTCATTGGCATGGATGCTGCAAAAATTGATTTTCAATTTGCCAATGTTTTTGGATCTTCCTTGATTAAAAGCGATGTTTCCTTCTACATGCTTTCACCAATGTACCGAAAAGCTTGTGGTGAATTAAAGGATAGAACGGACAAATTATTTGATAACTATTCTGCAAATATCCAGTTAATCATGAATCGTAAAAAGACTCTCGAAAAGGTAGATCACTATTGTACTTCTGCAGATCTGGATCCCAACTGGAAATTGTATGAAATAAAACAAACCTCAAAAGTTTTTCAACTTCCCGCTACGGAAAAGATTCCCCGCAAGTATAAATACCTGCCTCGGCCCTATTCCGTGATCGAGTTTAAACGAATTTGTTCTTCAGAAAAGAAAACATACTTTACATTAGCAAGCGATCTAGAACAAAGTTTACTTGCGAACTTTAAGGAAGCTAGAGCTGTCCTCGACATCACTCAACAACCGCGCCTATCGCTGTGTTTGGAAGAACCTGTGGTTGCGGCAATTAAGAGGATTAGTGAAACGGAAATCGAAGATTAAATAACTGCTTAAAAATTACCTGTCCCCTGGACAGGTAATGGCGCGGCGTCTCTTAGATGTTGCGCCTAAAACTTTAAGTCCCTGACGAAATGGCAAGTGTAGCCGTTGGGGTTTTTCTCGAGATACTTTTGATGTTCATCTTCAGCTCTCCAAAACTTACCAAAAGCGGTGATCTCGGTGACCACAGGTTTTTTCCACTGCTTTGATCTCTCAACCCGGGCTTTGACAGCTTCAGCCACCTGTTTTTGATCACTATCCATATAAAAAATCGCCGAGCGATATTGCGTTCCAATGTCATTACCTTGGCGATTTAGAGTTGTTGGGTCATGCAATTTAAAAAACGTGAGGAGTAAACTTTCGTAAGTCACCTTTTTGGGATCAAAAAGAATTTGCACAGATTCGGCATGATTACTTGCACCCTTCTTCACAATGTCATAAGTGGCGTTGTCAACGCTACCACCTGAGTACCCTACCTGCGTATCTACCACCCCAGGAATTTTTCTTAGCAGCTCTTCTACTCCCCAAAAACAACCACCAGCGACAGTGGCGATCTTCCAACCTTTCTTATCAGCGATAGAAAAAAGAAAACCACCGGATTTGTTGTTAGCTGCATGTGAAATTGTGCAACACAGAACTAGTAACAGCAGAAAGTTTTTCATCTATACCTCTTTGGTCTACAGCTGAAACTACAGTGTTTCGAATAAAGCTGCAAGAGGCCTTACGGCTGCGGCGTTCGATTCAACTTCGATAGATCATAATGTTGTGCTTTTAAACGCTCAAGAATACCATTAAGAACGGTCTCATCCATTTTTGGAGTGCGACTTAAAATCCAAAGATATTCTCGCGTTGGATGTCCCACCACCGCATACTCGTAGTCTTTGCCCAAATCAATAATCCAATACTTGCCCCAGAAAGGCCAAAAAAAGGAAACCCTCAACTTTGCGTTGGTGACTTTGTCTTCTACCTGGGCTTTTCCTTTAGCTTGTTTAAGCTTACCATCAAAGGTTTTAAGTCGGCATTCATTGAGAACATCGATATCACCGTCTTCACGTAAGGTATAAGTCGCGGTCGAAGCGACGCAGTCCTTTTGAAAGCGTTGGTAAAAACTGGCGATCTCGTACCATTTACCCAAGTAACGATTTATTTCGACGTACTTAACTGTATTCAAAGCGGGAAGGTCGTCCGCTTTTACATTTGCTGCAACAAAAATGGCACTTAATAAAATTTTTGTAAAAAGATTCATGGCAAGCTCCTTAAGCTACTCATATGGCGAAAACAAAGTCTTGTAAATATATTTTCGAGCGGGGCTTTTTAGGGAAATTGGGAATGTCTTTTTGGCCCAGCATTATATCTTTTGACAGCAAACTTTGTTACCATTTACGACAATTGCCGAGAATAAGACGCTATGAAAATCATAAAACAACAGTCCTATAAAAAGGTTCCCTGGAAAAACGGAAAAGGCTTTACTTTTGAAATTGCCGTTCATCGTGACTTGGATTGGCGAATCAGCTCGGCCATCGTTGATAGAGACTCCGATTTTTCACTTTACCCCGAACACAACAGAACGCTCATTATTTTAGATGGAGAGCTCAAATTAATTAAAGGAACCAACGAAAAGCATCTGCAGAGATTAGAGCCATTTCATTTTTCTGGAGAAACTCCTTTGCGCTGCGAACTTGTAAACGGAACGGTCCACGATCTAAATATTTTTGCGCGCAAAGAAAAAATAAAATCGCAAGTAGAGGTTATAGAAATCAAACCTAATGAAAATTATCTTTGGCGGCCCCTAGCTCTTGAGAGTTTTGCTTTTATTGCGAGTGGCTCGAGCGATAAACCACTACTAAACGCTGGGGATACGTTGCAAGCGGCTCCCCGTTCTCATGTCGAATTTCATTCATCAAGCGGCGCGATGCTAGTATTGATAAATTTATTCACTTGTACGCCGGAGTGACTGCTCGTAAACCTTAAAAACTTTTCCCGTCTGAATTCCTAGAATCGACTTCTTGTAGGCCATCGCCACCGATCTTCCATCCGTCGGTCTGAAACCGGGAAAGAAATCTCCATAGATCTTCAGTGAGTCTTCTAAAACCGTCGGGCTCACAACGTTGATTCGCAGATTCTTCGGCAGTTCCAGCGCCGCAGCTTTAGCATAGGCCTCGACAGCGCTGTTAACAGTTGCAGCAATAGCACCACCTCCGATATGTTCCTCGCCCAAGATACCAGACACCAACGTGAACGATCCGTTTTCGTTAATGTAAGGAAGCGCTTGCTCGACAAGATTAATTTGTCCTCGCAGCTTTGATCTAAAACTTAAATCCCAGTTTTCCTTTTTAATTTTAGGAACTACCTCAAATGCCACTTCTCCCGAGGCATTTGCGATAGCATCAAATGAGCCAATTTTTTTAAAGAGTGTTGCCAGACTTTCTGCGTCTTCAATGTTAGCTCTAAAATCGCCGCTAGTTCGACCCACTTTAATCAGCTCATGTCCCGAGTCTTGAAGCTCTCGTGAGATGTGTTTACCGATGGTTCCGTTTGCTCCAAATAAAAGTATTTTCATATTTCCTCCAATGTTTACAAAAATGAATATAATCGAGGTTAAAACTTGAATAAACGCCTTTATATTGACATATTGTTCGCATATGGAAACAATCGCTCGAAATCTCGAAATGCTAAGATCGTTTCACTCAGTCGCCACCCATCAAAGCTACACCCGTGCCGCTGATAAACTTGGTGCTTCAAAAGCTATGTTAAGTAAACAGGTAAAGTTGCTAGAACACCATTTGCGCGCCAAACTTTTTCACCGCACCACTCGCAAGATTAGTCTTACGGAACAAGGAATGGCTCTCTTAAGTTATAGTCAAAAAATTTTTGATCTTTCAGATGAAGCCGACAAAAGAATTCGCGACATGCACCAAGGTCAAAGTGGGGTGATCAGGATCTCGGCACCGCCTTCCTTTGGTGATGCGTTTTTTAATTCGTTTCTTCCTATGGTAAGTCAAAAGCTACCGAAAGTTAAATTCGAGGCAGATCTTACCACCGAAGTAAGACATTTAATCAAAGACAGAGTTGATTTCGCACTTCGCATCGCTGCCCATCACCACCCTGACCTTGTGGCCCGCCATCTCGGTCAGCTGTTAGACGTGATTTGCGTGGCACCGACATTATTTAAAAGCCTTAAAAATATTTCTGATCCAAAGAAGCTTATCGAGCAAAACTGCATTCTCAATACTCACAACAATAAATGGAACACGTGGACGCTCAGGTCAGGATCAAAAGATATCAACGTTGAAGTATCGGGACAATACGCTACTAATCAGTACTTTATGATGAAATCGTTTTGCCTGATGGGGTTTGGCGTGGCCAGACTTCCCTACTATCTTGTCACTCAAGAAATCCGCGATGGAAGACTCATCAGATTATTTCCCGAATATCAGATTTCAACGCATTCTCTGTATTTGGTTCATCTGCGCAGTGAATACTCGACGATTAAACACAAAACCACCAAAGAAGAAATTTTGCGATGGTTTGCCGATCAGCGGGAAATTTTTTGTAAAGGGATATAGATTGATCTCTTTTTGAGACAATTTTTCTGCAACAATTTTTTTCTAAAGGTGATAAACTATATAAATATGGTAGTGACGTGGATTTTATTTCTGGCTCTATTTGCCTTCTCTCCCGCAAAAGCAACAGACTTTTACGTTGCGAAGTCGGGTAACGATAATAACAACGGCTCACTTAGTTCCCCATTTCTAACTGTCGGCAAAGGCATTTCGGCTTTAAGCTCGGCACCCAAAGGTCAAGCGCATACTCTTTATATTCGTCAAGGGACCTACGGTGAAACTTTAGACGGTTTAGCGAGTGGAACGTCGTGGACTGCGCCAATTACGGTTTCAGGATACCTCGATGAAGTTGTAACTTTAAACCCATCGTCATCATGTACTATTCTCAATGTCGTAGCCAATCAGCAATTTATCATTTTCAAGAATATGGTTTTAGATGGCACAAACCTAGTAAAATCCCTCAATTCTGGCTGTTACAATATCTCTCTTCGCGGAAACTATTTGAGATTTCAAAATCTAGAAATCAAAAATTCTCCGTGGAATGGAATTATAGGAAGCGGAAGTCACCATGAGTTTATTAATTTAAAGGTTCACCACAACGGCTACTGGGCAACACAAGCGGGTTACCCCCCAGGAAATAACGGCGTCTATTTGACGACCAACGATAGTATCATTGACGGTGGTGAGTATTATGAAAATTCCTGTTTTGGCGTCCGCTTTTTTGACAGCAGCGCAACGACAAGCGCCAATAATAATATTGTTCGCAATGCAAGAATTCATCATAACGGCCGTGGAGTCGCGTTTAACGGGACCGCCATCTGTGGTTCCGGCGGTGGCGGTATTGTGTTAGGTGACAGCAATAATGCAGCGATAAATAACGTGGTTTACAGCAACTATTGGGGAATGTCGACGGCCGCAGGCGGTGGTCGAAAAGTGATGGCACCACTGTTTTACAACAACACTTTATATGCAAATCTTTATGGCCTGCATGTCAATCCCGAGGCTGTGAACGCGCAAGTGATAAACAATATTTTTTACCAAACCAATTACAACGCAGACTCAGGAACAAGCACAGTTTTTTCTAATAATTTATGTTCAACCGCATCGGCACTCTGTAGCGCTGTTGCCGAGCCAAAATTTGTGAACGCGTTTAACCTTGATTTCCATTTACAAGCGGATAGCCCGGCAATCGACAAGGGTGCAACCCTACCAAAAGTTCCGGCAGACGCTGCTGGCATCGCTCGCCCGCAAGGCCCAAGCTATGATATCGGCGCTTACGAGTTTCCGTTGAATAAGCCATCGGCGCCTGCCGCTCCCAAAAATTTGCGAGTAAAACAGTAGCCGCGCTACCGAAGTAAAAAATCTCATAATGAAACACCCGACACTAAGATAAAGGTGATCTTGAGAGAGCCTTCAGTTTTTCCGATACTATTTATAGTAAGTTTTCACCATCTTCTCCTTTTTGAAGACGGTCAGGACAATGATAACCATGCATTTCTTTTTAATGATTGCGCTAGCACTGGGACTTATAAATATTGGTTGTGATAATCAGACCAAGGGCAGCTACAGTGCGCCTTCAACAACAAGCGATAAGTGGCTTACCTCAGGACAAGCTATCTATTACAATAGTGGCAATGTCGGCATCGGAACTAACAATCCAGGATCTACCTTAGAAGTAAGTGGAACGACGTTGATAAAGACAGCGAGTACGGCCAACGACTACACTTTGCCGCAAAACGCCACTGCTCAGCTTTCTATTCAGAACAGCGAAAATTTAAACAATGTAATAAGCTCAATTATTTTTTATGAAAATGACGGAGCTCCTGTTTCAGGAATTGCTAACGAAACAGTCGATATCGCGGGTCCCGCAGCTAAAATGCATTTCTATACAAGAAATGCAACCGGTGGTTTCCTGCCGCGAATGACTATTGATAATACCGGAAATGTCGGTATCGGTACAAACTCGCCTTCATATCCCCTTGAGATCTCCAAAGCCGATCCTGCCAATGGATACATTTTGAATCTTCGCAACTCAGATGCGGCCTCCTACACTGGCGCTTGGATGCGAATGGAGAGCGCTTACCCTGGAACTGGCGTTTGGGCAATTGGCATCGACGACACTGGCTTTGCCCTTTGGGACGACACTAATAGCTCCGTACGACTTCATGTCAGTGGCAATGGTTACACTGGAATCGGTACAGCAACTCCTGCTACGACACTTCACGTGGCGGGCGCGAACGAAGGTATTCTGATCGAAAACACCGCGGGAGCCGCTAATCAGAAAAAATTTTCTGTAGCAGTTTCAAGTGACGTCTTACAGTTTACTAGCAAAAACGACAACAACACCGACAGAAGTACGCAGATCTTCAATATCACTGGGTCCGGTAATGTTGGTATTGGCACAATCAGTCCCAATTACAAACTGGATATTCAATCTCTCGCAGGTGTCCCTGGTCTAAGTGCGACTTCCACCAGCATATCGGCCTATTTCCAATCAGCGACGGCCGGTAACACTTTTCCCACTGTCGTCATTCGGGGAGACATTGCTCCCGCTTCAAATTTACTGGAATTCCAAAGTAATGGGGGAACAGCGCTTACCGTTGTCACTGGCGCTGGGGAAATTGGCATCGGTAACTCATCGCCTTCAAGATTACTCCATGTTGGTAGCGCTTCGGTCTCCTCTGGAACTCCCGTCGCAAACTTTCAAAATACCGACGGAGTTTGTACAATTACTCCAGCAGCAGCCGGGTCTGGTATTGCGTGTACATCTGATGAAACTCTCAAGGAAAATTTTAAAGAGGTTTCCAGCGATTTCGCGCTTGAGAAGATTTTAAAACTACAGGCCGTGACTTATAATTTTAAAACATCTTCGGCAAAAAGCCGCCTCACTGGATACAAAGGCCAAGAGATTCAAAAAATCGCACCAGAATTTGTTCGTAAAGACGACCGTGGCTTTTTGCAAGTTTACTACGATGCCTTTATTCCGTGGATCACGGAATCCATTAAAAAAATATATAACAAGCTGTTAAACATAGAAGATATTCAGCAAATTCAGGCCCGAGAGATCGCTTCCTTAAAAGATGAGAATCTTAAACTCAAAGTCGAAAATAGCCGTTTAGAAAAAGAGCAAAACGAAATTAGGTTGCGTCTCGAACGATTAGAAAAAGCCGTCAGCGTTAAATGATATGAAACGAAAGTTCCTTTATTGAGAGACTACATTTTGTGTCTCAATCAGAGAAAAATGGCCAATTTTTTGTATCTCATTCAGGGAAATATTCCTGAGCAACTTTAAGTATTTCATTAAAGGTAATATAATATAAATATGTACGGCTCTCTTTTTCAGAAGTGGGGACTTTTTTCTGGTGCGCTCCTTGTATTAATTATTTTTGGCGGTCAGGGCTGCAATTCATTTAGGTCAGAAAAAACTTCAAGTTCACAAGTTTCTTCAAATAAATTCATTTGCAACGGCAGCGATTCCATAACCCCCAGCTCAGTTCGACGGTTGCCGAAAGCGCATTATCTAAATTCATTAAAGGAATTTCTTTCCCGTCTTTCCGGTCCAGATAAAGATTTCATTTTTAGTAGCCTCCAAGCAAGAGTCGATCGCCTGCCTGACGATTCAAAGATTCCGTTTTCTAAAAGCGATACTACTCTTACTCAGTCGCATGTTGATATGGCCTTTGAGTTAGCCTTTGACTTAGGAAGTCTCCTCACATCAAGTACCATCTATACCAACCAGCTCGCTTCGGTTTGCGGCGCAGATTCAACTCAAAATTCACTAACAGGAGCTTGTGCGAAAAATTTTGCAGCATACTATTTGAGAAAGATCTTTAAACGACCCGCCAATCCCACTGAAATAGACTTTTTTCTTAATGACCCTTCATCCACCGTTCCCACACCTTTAAATTTAACCACAATGGATGGACTGACGGTTTTTTTAGTTCGCTTACTAGCACACCCAAATTCTTATTATATTTTTGATAATGAGGGAACATTGGTTTCTGGTACCGAAGGTAACCCGGGAGCTACTTACAGGTTAAATAAATATGAAGTTCTTGCGAAACTTACTTATCTCTATTGGGAAAGTTCACCAGACGATTATCTTTTCGACAAAATTGAAAGCGTTGACATCACTCAGCCTGAACAAGTGAAAACGCTACTAAAATACATTTTTAATGATCCCAAGTCCAGAAGAGGCATACGCACTTTTTATTCCGAGTGGCTGAAGGTCAATGGTATGCCGTTACTGGGATCGGCAAATTCACTGGCCTACGATGAGTTTTCAAAGGGATTCAATATCAATCTACCGGGACATAACCATCGCGCAGACATGATTCAGGAGATAGCAGATATCACCGACTATTATACTTTTGCCGCTGAGGGCCGCTATGATGATCTTTTGAATACACCTTTCTCTTTCACCCGTACCGCAGACATGGCGCAAATTTACGGAATTAATAATCTTTGGGATGGCACATCGGCCCCCTCGGAGCGCTTTCCCGCCTCTGAACCTCGCTCGGGGATTTTAACACGAGCAGCGTTTTTAGCAACGGGTACCGAGTACACCAATCCCATTCTAAAGGGAAAAAAAATTCAGAGCGATATTCTGTGCAATGAACTTCCCCCGCCTCCTGCCAACTTAGATATTAAGCCGGCGGCACAAAATACTTCCTACACCACGAGAGAGATTGTGGAAATGGCGACGGCGGGAACTGCAAGTAATCCTAATCAATGCATGGGTTGTCACAGACTCATGAACCCCTTAGGCTTTGCTTCAGAGAACTTTGATTCTTTGGGAAGATTTAGAACTGCAGAGAACAAATTCAATTCATCAAGTGGCGCCATCGAAAACAGTATTACCGTTCGCACGGAAGGCCTCGCAGTCATTCGCAATCTTGACACTCCCGTAAATGATGCCGTTCATCTTAGTAGAGCCATTGTTGATTCCGGTGTCGGTCAAGAGTGCATGGTGCGAAAATATTTCCGTTACGCCTATGATCGAATGGAAAGTAATTTTGTTGATGGCTGCACTATGAGTGACATGCTTACCAATCTGACCAATCAGAACAATAAAGGTATAAATGGAACTAACGGAACATTGAAACAGCTCTTTGAATCAGCTGCATTTCAGACTCCTTTTTTGTATCGGAAGGTGAAGTGATTTATGAAGTGGAATCCGATGACACGAAGACATTTTTTACAAGGCGCTGGTGGCGCAATTCTCTCTCTTCCCTTTCTTCCGTCGTTATTTAGTAATAAAGCCTTGGCCGCAATCATCGGAGCTAATCAGCAAAAGAGCTTCATTGGTATTGCCGCGTTTCACGGTCTCTACCGAATGCATGGCCCCCAATCGGCATTGATGCCGGTGCTTCCTCATGATATCCGAAGTCTATCGGGATTTACGTCGTTGAGCATGCCTGGTAAACACACCGTCTACGCCAGGCCCTTGGTTGAACTACTTCAAGGTAGTCAAATTTCGCAAATTATAAATTCCAGTTTCAATCCGCTTTTACCTAAGATGTTAATGATGCAAGGTTTTGATTACCTTTCCATCTATGGACACAACGGAGCTCAATTTGGAAACCAAAACACCTCGGCCGGAGTTAAGGGCCTTTCTTCAACAGCAAGTATTGATCAAGTTATGGCTAATTCCATTAATTTTTATAAGAACCCTGGTTTAAAGGGAAGATCCTTGGTCTACGCTTGCAATAAATATGAAACAGATTTACGCCCAAGTGGCTACGGAATTTCATCAGCTTACCAGACACCCAGCAGTCCGACAACAAGTCCTATTGTTGCCTCGCCGGTAGAATACGATCCTCAAGCCGTTTGGGATAAGTACTTTGGTAGCAATACAAAAGCGACTAATCCCTTGAAAAAAACTCTCGTGGACCTTGTTTTAGGTGATTACAAAGCAGTTCGAAACAACAGAAAAATTGCTGGGGATGACAAAAGGGTTTTAGACCAACACATTGAATTGTTACAGCAGACGCAGCAATCTGTAAACATCCAGACCTTACAAGTTAATGGAGGCACTCGGCCCCCCGACAAGGCACCATCGGGAGCAAAGTGGGGCGCCGGTTTATACGAACCACCAGCATGCACCGCTGAAGACAGAAAGATGTTGATCAGAACCATGAATAACGTCATTACATCGCTAATATCGTCGGGGCTTTGCCATTCTTTCCTAGGAAGTACCGAGTGCTTAAGCTCTGCTAATCAGGGAGACTGGCATCATTGGGCACATACAGGTTACGACAATGACAATGATGCCATTGCCGATGCGAATTCTTACAATTCAGTTATCACCGAAAACTCCATAGTGATGCAAGAAATGTGTTTGGATCTCGCGCTGAAATTAAATGCCATTAACGTAAACGGAACGACTCTGTTAGATAACGCCCTCATTGCTTGTGTTCAAGAACATAGTAAACGCGGTCACGAAGCCTGGAATATTCCTGTAATTACTTTTGGCTCTGCCGGCGGCATTTTTAAAACTGGACAATACTTGGATTATCGAAATTTCACGACAGCAAGAAATGACATGGGATTTACTCGCTTTGGCGTTCCCATGAACCAGCTCTGGGCCAACTTACTTCAAGCTGTTGATGTGCCTTCGTCTGAATTTGAAAATCTCGGCAAATCGGAAGACTCACATCCTTTCTTTACGATTGGGGCCCGACGCACAGGATATGGAGTCAGTTTATTTTGGAATGCTGATGCAACTGGAATCACTCAGACCCCAATTCCTTCGAGTCATTACGCCTCTTGGAGTGGGACAGATCTCAGCAGTTGGCTACCATTTATCAAAGCATGAACGGAAAAGGTATGAGTCACAACTTGTTTAAAGGAAAAAACTTTTGCTATCCTTTTGCGGTCTTTACTACGCTTTTAATCTTAATTAATTATCAAAACTGTTCTTTGAGTAATTCGTTCCAAGCGTCTAGTCAGAGTGCAGTTCCCAACTCAGAGAACTCTGGTTCAACACCCACTCCAAATAGCCAGAATCAAGGTAAGATTCCTGTCATTGTAGCTCAAGGTTTTTTAGGTCGAACAGTAATGTCCTGTGATGATGGGAAAACATGGATAAACAATCGATCATGGATGAGTGACGGCGACTCCTTGGTCTGTGGAATGAAGCAAACGGTACGTTGCGGACAATCGGCATGTTACACACTTGATCGAAATGGCTCGTGCGTACAAGAGCAACCATGCTCATGTAGTCATAGTACCGGTGACCCTCGTGGTGTTGTATTTGGGAAAGATAGTTTTGTGGCAACTTTCGGCTGGGGAGCTCCAGGAAAGGTGATCCGCTCTACCAATGGGAAGAACTGGGAAAAGGTTTTGGATTTACCTCTTTCTGATACTGGAGGAATTGCCTTTGGAGACGGAAAATTTATTTTAGCTTCTCGAGAACCCGTAGCCTCGCCTGATGGCGCCAACTGGGAAAAAGCAGCAGCTGCTGACTTTCGCGCTCCCGATGGAACGGCAATGTGGAGCGTTCGACACTTTATATTTTTTCCTTACTTGAACGGACGCTTTATCGCAACTGCCGACTTGGATATTTTATTAAGTGCTAACGCGGGTGGAGGGTGGTTTCGACCCGATAATCTTTCGAGTGAATGCGGAAATTTTCAGAATGTCGTCGGCGGCGGCCCTGTCTATGGCAATGGAATTTTATTGACGGTGGGGCCACCGGGATTTGTTTGTCGCTCAACAGATGGTGGATTATCTTGGACAAAAGGAATCATTGGAGCCCCATACATCTATTCAGGTGTGGTCTTTCACAAAGGACAGTTTCTTGCCTGGTCAAGCTGGGATGATACCGATGGCGGGTATTTTCGCTATTCAAGTGTGGACGGTCTACAATGGACGCGTACAAAAATGGCCACAGAAACAGGAATTGGAAAGGTGGTCGAAACCGCTGGTGGCTCTCTTGTCGCAACCAATGGATTCTGGAATCAGTATGAAGGACAAAACTTTATTCGTAGCACAGACGGCGGTATAACCTGGTCCCAAGGTACGCAATCAAGTGCTATGGACGATCGACATTCCATCATACATATGTCTGTTGGTTACGTCTCAAGCTGTGAGTAATCAAATAAAACTCTTTCCATAGAAAATCTCGTAATGAAACATTTCACACAGAGATAAGGTAATCTTAAGAGACGGATCCATCTTTCCGATATTACTATAGTAATTCACCATCTTCTCGGAGACGGTCAGGACATTGGTAACCGATGCATTTCTTTTTAATGATTGCACTAGCACTAGGCCTTATAAATATTGGTTGTGATAATCAGACCAAAGGTAATTACAGTGCGCCTTCAACAGCAAGCGATCAGTGGCTTACAACGGGACAAGACATTTATTACGATAACGGCAACGTCGGTATTGGCACAACAACTCCAGATGAAAAACTTCATGTGTACACAGCGACGGGCCCAGTAACTGCAAAAATCGAAAGTGCTGCTGCGGGAAACGCATCTTTGGAGTTAGTTCAAGGCGGCGGCGCTCTTTGGAGTATCACCAATAATAATATTGGCAATCGCCTGAGTTTTACGGCGGGTGGAGTCGGTGAACTTTTTACGATCGCTAGCTCTGGAAATGTCGGTGTTGGCACAAGCACACCTTTATATCCCCTTGAGATCTCCAAAGCCGATCCTGCCAATGGATATATTTTAAATCTTCGCAATTCAGATGCGGCCTCCTACTCTGGCGCTTGGATGCGAATGGAATCCGCCTATCCAGGAACGGGCGTCTGGGCAGTTGGTATCGACGATACTGGTTTTGCTCTTTGGGACGACACTAACAGCGCTGTTCGATTTCATGTCAGTGGCAATGGTTACACTGGAATCGGTACAGCAACTCCTGCTACGACACTTCACGTGGCGGGCGCGAACGAAGGTATTCTAATCGAAAATACCGCAGGCGCTGTGAATCAAAAGAAATTTTCCATAGCTGCCTCCGGCGATGCCTTGCAGTTTACTAGCAAAAACGATAACAACACCGACAGAAGTACGCAGATCTTCAATCTCACTGGTTCTGGTAATATCGGTATTGGTACCATCTCACCTACCGCTGGAGCTCGTCTTGAAATAATAGGCACTGGCTCAGGTGCAAGCTCGATTCTCATTCCTAGAGACACTGTCGCCAATCGTCCCACCACTGGCGTCAACGGGATGATACGCTATGCCTCCGACACAAATAAATTTGAAGCTTATGAAAACGGAGCATGGACAAACTTGATTGGCACTGCTTCAAGTGTAGCCGCTTCTAACGGAACAGTATCAGCGCCATCTTTATCATTTTCTGGTGATCCTAACACGGGCTTATACAGCTCTGGTGCAGATGCGATTGGCTTTGCAGCCGGTGGAGCGCAAGTTTTTAATTTGACCTCAACGTCTTTCGCCTCTCCCACTACTGGTGGGGCATTGATCACCTCAGGAAACGGTACCGCTGCCGCACCAACATTTAGTTTTACTGGCGATGACGACACGGGTTGGTTTAGACCCGCAGCCAATACGTTAGCAGCCAGCACTGCAGGAACCGAACGAGTAAGAATTGGATCAACCGGTAATGTAGGAATTGGCACCACGGGACCACTCACTACCCTTGACGTTTCCGGTGCAAGCACAACTGGTGGTCGTCTTACCATTTCAAACACCAACACAGGAATATTGTCTGGGGATAAACTTGGTTCCTTGGAATTTTATACTTACGACACCTCGGGTACTGTTGGCATCGGGAGTAAAATTGAATCGGTTGCAGAAGATGCGGGTGCTGCTTACGCAATTAAACTTTCATCACGGGATAGCTCCGGTAACTATGGCGTTATGAATTTAAGTAGCTCTGGTGCCGTTGGATTTTGGGATGCCACACCACTATCAGATACGATCACCATTGATAGCTCGAGCGCAAGGTCCATACTAATGACCCGTCACCCACTCAATAACACTTCAGGAAATAATCTTACAATTCAAGCCGGTGGCACGGGCCCATCATCAACCGACAAGGTCGGCGGTGACTTAATTTTGTCCTCTGGGATCGCAACTGGCAACGGAGGTTCCGATATTGTTTTCACTGCTGTCATCGCCAATCAAGGCGCAGGAACTACAGATCGTGCGCCTTCAGAAGTGATGCGAATTCAAAACAGCAGCGTAGGCATAGGTACAGCTAGCCCAAACTATAAACTTGATGTAAACGGCACAATTAGAGGTTTTGGCATTACTGATTCGTCGGATTTACGACTTAAACATGATATCCAGCCTCTACAAAACGCACTCGATAAAATTCTGAACTTGCAAGGTGTCACCTTCTATTGGAAAGATTCAAGTATTTACCAAGATCACAAGCAAGTGGGAGTGATAGCCCAAGACGTGGAAAAAATTTATCCGGAGCTGGTAGAGACTGACAGTAAGGGCATTAAGTCAGTCAACTACTCACATTTGGTTGCGCCACTGATTGAAGCGATTAAAACTCTTTACAATCATTTAACATTAATCGCGTCCACTCAAACTAAACAAGCCAGAGAGATTTCATCTAAGGTTGATAAGAGTGAAGTAGAGATACTGCGAGATCAGATTGAAAACCTCAAAAAAGAAAATGCCGCTATTAAAGCTTGGGTTTGTGCGCGGGATCCAAATGCCATCTTCTGCAAGTAAAAGGCCGAATGATTTTATGATGACCAAGTCTAAAACGACGATTTAAGATCGAAACTGCGGACTTCCGACCAATCTGATGTGTAAGATTGAAAGCGTGATCGTACACGCCAATAAATCTGCTTTTCTAAAATTCGCTCTTGCAACAAAAACCTATTGGCTACCAGATTTTTTTGAAAAAGAATATTGCTGAAAGTTGGGTCTGCCGAAAACTGCAACTCGTAATTTTCTGCGAACTTGTTTTTTTGCCAGGCAAAAAGGAGCGGCGGCATTTGATTCTTGTTTAAAGCCATAACCGTCGTATTATCATCCGGTAAAACTGCTTTTGGTTTCTTTAAGACAAGATCGCGCTTGTAGCTAAATTCCTGTTGCGCCGCTTGGCTGATGGAAGCCCCAGCTTGATCCACCGCAAACACTTTGACCTTGATATCTGTATTGGGCGGAATATTTACGGTTGTCTCATTGCCTTTGAGAAATAATTCTTTCACCGGCTTATCAGCAATACTTGCAATAAATCTATATCTCTTGGCCATAGGAACTTCCGACCATTGAATTGCAAACTCTTTTTCTTTGTTCAGTTCGGAGGGCACTTCAGTCAATTCATTCCTTATGTCACGAGCTAAAAGTACAGGTTTTGGAAGCTCAACAGTAAGGCTACCCGATTCGCTATAATTCGACTGTTCACCGCGCTTACCCTGCGCCCTGACCCGCCAAAAATACTTACCCGGGACTACCTCTTTCCAAGAAGTCTCTGCTGCGGGAGTCGTGTCCACAAAAACGGGATCTTCAAAAATTTCATTTTTTGAAATTTCGACGACATAATCACTGGCATTATCGATCGCCTGCCATTTTAATTTTGGCGGGTTAACAATTTTCTCAATCTGAGCCGGCGATCTGGGATCGATCACGTCTTTAAATTTTAATATTGTTTTTTTGTTGGGATTAATAAGTTTTGGAATGGCATCAGTGGCGAGCGTTGGAAGTACTTCTTCAACAGCGACTTCTACCTTGGGTTTCTCAAGACTTGCTTCTTGCAAAATAGGCTTTTCCACAGTCGGTTCTTCCAACGGCACACCCATTGGTAGAATTTCATCCAAACTTTCACGGTTAGCAAATTCAAGCCGGGGCTCTGGTTCTGGCGAAACGTTACTCATCACCTGTTCTACCGTCTTAACTTCATTCTTTTTAATTATGGCTTTTTTGTTGCCTTTCTTAATAACGACGTCGCCAGTGCGACTCGAAACAGCGAGACCACCGCTCTTGTCTTTCCTGATCACAATTGGGGAAGCTCCCGCCTCAGCTTTTACTTCCGTGATCACACCATCGTTTAGTACTTTTATATTTTGATTATCAACACCAAATGTGGAAACGCTACCGATCTTTAAATCAAGCAATAAGGTATTTCCCGTAGCGTGAAGTACGATCAGACTATTTGAACTGATTTCTAGCTGTTGGGAATTTTTAAGTTCGATAGAAAGTGTAGAGTCGCTACCAGTGAAGAGACTGTCCTTTTCGAAAAGACTTTCCTTTTCACTAGTGTTGTACCAAGTGAGACTCCTGGCAGCTCTTCTACGGACGTCATTTTGAGTGGTGACTATTTGGCCGATGACCTCCCCACTCTCTCTTTTCTTCAGGAAATCTAAAATCAAAGTATCTTGGAGTAAAACGCCACCAAAAAGAAATATCCCAAGCCCTGAAACCACAAGCAGCTTGTGATCAATTCTTTCAAGACTTTTAACTAGTCGCAAAGATAATTCCATAGACTTCTTATTCGTCACTTTCTCCAATCAAACTGAGTGCTTAAAGGTCGAGGTCGTGTTGGATAGATTGCCTAGGAATCCGATATCTACTATGTAATGAATTGGCTGAAAAACCTTTCTCTAAAAATGAAACTTGTCATGCTTTTAATGACATTGACGGGAACAATGCTGTCCACTTTTGGATGGATAGCGATTCGCGATTTTGAAAATGACAAGATAGCCTATGTATTGGATTCAGGTCTTGCCCATTCTCAGAATTCAGCCTGGCAGATCCGTTCTGAAGTTGAACTGGTTGTGGAAAGAGTGAAATTTCTGATGAGGGGTTTTAACGCCATCGACAGAGACTTTCACCCTTACACCACAAAAGTTTTTCCAGGTGAAACTCGCTTCGACGCCCTTTTAACTTTTCGACTAAAAAACGGGATATTGGAGAGAGATCGAATTTTACGGAAACCAAACTTTTCCGACGCGAATCTAGAAATCGTTTCCTCCTATATGGAAAAGCGAAAATCAGCGACAGTTGACTCCCTAAAAGAGCTGAATATTGCAAAACCATTCGATACTTCTAAATGGCTATTGACGTTGCGCTTTGAACTTGAAGGATCAAGTGAGCCAATTATCGTCGGCGCGCTTTTAAATACGGGAAACTTTTTAAAAACTTTTGAGAGTGGGCAAATTCAAGATACCTTTTTGGTCAACTCAAACAACGAGATTGTCATAGCTCCCAAAAACCCCTCCTATTCCATTGACAGCGCTTTAGTTACTAAGGCGCTTAACGAAGGAAAGATGAAGCTTAAATCTGAAGAGGGTATATTTCAATTTCAGGCTGTTGGCGGCGAGATTTTGCTGGTCGCAGTTGCAGATATAGGATTGAGCGATTTCAAAGTCGTGTCGATGGTACCCAAAAGCGCGGCACTTGAGGCGGTAAGATTAATTATCATTAAGTCGACATTGTTTTTGGCTTTCCTTTTTTGTGTCACTTTGTTTTTAAGTGTTCTCTCCAGTGCCACATTGACAGCTTCGCTAAAGAAGCTTCTCGAAGCCACGCGCGAGATTGCCAAAGGAAATTTCGGGGTCACCGTCGACATACAAAGTGGTGATGAAATAGGTTCCCTTTCCGATGGCTTTAATAAAATGACCGGAGAAATCCAACGCCTCATGCGCGAAACTGCAGAAAAGACTCGGATGGAAGGGGAACTTCAAACCGCAAAACTAGTACAATCAACGCTTTTTCCTGAGCCCTATTTGCGCGAAACGGATCTCGAAATAAAAGGTGTTTACCAGCCAGCAAGTGAATGTTCGGGAGACTGGTGGTACCATAAGAGGATCGGGCAAAAAACATTGTTTTGTATTGGCGATGCGACTGGCCACGGTGTATCGGCAGCACTTCTTACGGCATCAGCTCGTAGCGCTGCAAGTGCTATAGAGACATTTCCTCATCTATCTCTTCATGACATGATATCCGTTTTTAATAGCGCAATCTACAACACAGCCAAGGGTCAGGTGATGATGACCTTTTTCTTAGGACTGTACGATCATAACAGTGGGATAATTAGCTATTGCAACGCAAGTCATGAACCGCCGCTGTTAGTCCCTCACAAGGAGAATGTCGCCAAAGGTGATCTCATGATTTTGCAGGAAGGTTGCAGCTCCCGCCTTGGTCAAGATCCAAATTCTCAATTTAAATCGGCTGAAATTAAACTTAATCCAGGTGACAAAGTATTTCTTTACACAGATGGAGTCACAGAATTAAAAAATAAAGACGGTGGTGAATGGGGCGAGCGTGCTCTAATCCGCTGTCTTATAAAATGTCATAATGAAGGAAAAAACATTGTCGCTACGGTTGATGAAATTGCCAAGAAACTACACGAATTTCGCGACAATCAACCGCTGAATGACGATGTTACGTATTTTATCATGAAGCGAACCGCATGATTCTCTCCCACTGCAAACTGATTTTAGTGTTACTCTTTACTGGAGTCGCCTCGGGCCAGGAGGTTTCTCAGCAAGCAAATACCGCAGCGGAAATAGATAAATCGACCGAGGCAGGTGAAGACGCTTCAAAAAATGTCGAATGGTATTTACCGGAAATTCAGCAGTCTCCAAAAAAAGGTCGCGCACGTGTGCGATTTATGGGAAAAGCCTCGCCAGGCACAAGAGTGAAATTTTCAAAATCGTTTGTGCCGCTGATCGATGCCACTGGAAATATTAAGAAGATTCCCACTAAAGAGATATGGGCAGAAAACACCTCCTTCGAAAATGGGGTTGTGGCCGACGATCTCGGCAACCTCGAAGTCAACGTCGATTTACCTTTTGCCTCGCTGCAAGTTCCAATTTTGGCAACAGCACCTACGGGAATCACGAAAAGTTACACTCTGTCTATTTCTGTAAGTAAAGAGGACGTAAAGATTGATGGTCCAAAAATCAAAAATTCTCCCTACTCGCGAAGGAAATGGGGTTTTTGGGGTGGATTAGGAATGAACTTTTTGCGCTACGATCAAGAGATGCCTGGTCTATCCTCAGGTGTCGGGTTCCAGAGTTTTACCGGACCTTCCATTTACGCCAAGGCGGTACGTACTATCAATCGCGATTGGGCTATTCAGGCAACATTTAATAACTCTCCCGGCAAAGCGACGTCCTCCGCCGCCGTTAACCTTTTACAAGGTGACTACAATTGGACTTACATAACAGCCGAAGCCACCTACTTCCCACCACGTTGGAAATTTGCAAAAAAAAAATACTTTAATGAATTTGGCATTCAAGGAGGACTTCAGTACCATCGGATTCCTTTTTATGCCAGATACAGTACCACCGATTCGACAGCCGCAGACGTCGTAAGCAATGACATTATCATGGTCGCAGCAGGTGCAACTTCTATTCTTCACTATGGCCAATATTGGTTTTTTGAATCCTTCTTAAGATATCAGTATCCCGTGCAATCGGGTACGCTTTATGAAGTGTCACCCAAATTTGCGTTTGATGGTTCGGTGGGAATAGTTCATAAATGGAAACCTGATTGGCGCCTCGGTATTTTCTGGTACGGCCAATGGCAGGAATACGCATTCAAAAACGCGCCCGATACATTTTCGGGGAACAAAATTGACGGCACTCAGTCACTCTTTTTCTCT
>CAYPZY010000009.1:0-21958 GCA_964415155.1 uncultured Bdellovibrionales bacterium | reverse complement strand
GTAGCGGAAGAACTTTACAACTTTCATCCTTCTGCCAAAAACCTCCAACTACTAAAAAGAGTAAACGTCTCAATGTTGAAATACACTGAGTGGATAGAAAGGTGGCGAGCAGTTTATAGCAAAAATGGCGAGCTCATTGGTTTTAACACGAACGCCTTAGGCAGCGGTTTGGACAATAGCCGCGGTGGTCGCGGCAATGATTATTCGGCTGATTCTTATCAGTCGGCATGGGTCGACATGTTAGCGCAGCAAATTGCGCTTCATAAGAGTATCGCCAAAAATTTTACGCGCTTTAAACAAAATGAGCTGGCAAAGCTTCATGAAAAGAAATTCCAGGACTATGAGAGAATGTTGAATAGATACTATTGGGATGATGACAAGAGCTTCTATTTTGATTTGATACCGGATGCCGACGGCAAACAGCGAAGAGATATTAGATACACAACAATCGCTGGTTTATGGCCCGTTTTTTCAGGTAGCGCTAGCCCACAGCAAATTGATAAAATTTTAAGAGTTCACTTCAACGACAGTGGTTTTGGTGGAGAGTTCCCACTGCCCGTCAATGCGCGTAGCTCTGTACCCTACACTGATAAAGACAACGATGGCTATTGGGATAAGTGGGCGCATTGGCCAAGCATGACGGCCGTTGTAATAGAAGGTTTTAGGCGCAGTCAAAAACCTAAAACCGCATTTAAACTGGCTGTCGATTTTTTAAAAGGTATGGCCCAAGCCTCTTCTAAAACCGTGTATGAAAATTACGGCGAGATTCGCCAAACATCTGCTGATGGTAAACTCAAAGTAATCGCCCGCCCTGGCCAATACTTCAAACACGTTACGCGCTCCGACTTTGCTGGTTGGGGAAAGGTGCCACCGGTTTATAATTTACTAAATCATGTTTTAGGTTTAGAAGCTGACGGCAGCGGTACTCTCAAATGGAATCAACTTTTTGCAATGGCAGCAAATGAATCTATTGAAATTAAAAATTTAAAATTTAATTCGTCTTCTATCGATTTGCTGCGACTGACTAAAAGAGATGATCAGCATTTTGTAGTTACGGTAAAAAGTGAGAGGCCTTTTCGCCTTCAAATATTTGATAGAGAAAAAAACAGAAGCACACAATCCGTTTTTGTTGGTGGCGCTGACCATGAAAAGATCACGCAGCTATCTTATTAAAGCTCGATTCGATCATAGTATTTATAAAATTAGCATCTTTTAGCAAACGTTTCCGCGTTTCTTCAACTTGCCAATGCGGAAGGTACTGCAAGTATTCCTTCATTTGGGAGATTTCATCGTCAACCGCTTTGTATCCTCGCAATCGGAAAGCCAAGTCGCTGAGATAAAAATTTGCTTTTCTCATAAAATCACCATAATCAGGATCGTCTATCGATGTGATGTTTTTTATAAAATCTTCTATGGGTTTAAGCATAATCATTCCTCCTAAAATTTTTTATCACATTTTTTGAAAAAAACCCATCTGCGCCTTCGGAGGCATTCTGCCACGGCACAGACTATGCACTCCGCTCGTTTAGTATCAAAGGAGAAGAAGGGGAAATATGTTTCGCATCTTTATACTTATCTTCATCCACTTTTCTGTCTCCGAAACGGGGCATGCGGGGATTGTGGAAGCTTCAGCCTATATGGCTAAACCAGCCTACGTGCAAACGTACAAAGAAATACGTCGTACCTTTGGAACCGTTCCACAGTTTTTAACTCGTTTTCCGCCCGAGACTATTTCTGACGTTTGGAATGACTACAAGCGCGTTTGGATTACCAACAGAGGACATCTTTCGAGAAAAAATAAACTACTTTTATCCATCTCCCTATCGGCACAGATTCCTTGTAAATATTGCGTCTATTTTTTTTCCTCATCTGCGAAAGCTCTAGAAGACGTTAGTACTGATCAAGTCAATATCGCCTTAGCAGCTGCCAATAAAAAGGACTTGGTCGCTTACTTGTCGGCGGCGAGGGCGGGTTGTAAGGTGTGTCTGAAGCTTTACTCTAAGGCGGTACTCAAACAAGAGATTAGTGATAAGGAACTTTTTGAAGCGACTAGTATTATTGCTGAAGTTGAACAGTGGGCAACTTACTTTGCGGAAACATCGCCCAATGAAGTCCATTTTAAAAAAGAAGTTGACGAGTTTTTTTCGCATCAAAAAAAATTAAAAATACATCGCCAGCGTTGACGCGAACGCTTGTGGCGGATCCATTCCTAATCGGGGACAAATGTCTCAGCAGTCCACTCAGAGAGGAAATAGGCAAATCCCTTTTGGTCCTCGCTTTGCATGACTGGTGGTGAAGGTGGAAAAATGTTTGCGAGAAAAAAAATTCGTTACGCAGTTGTTGGCTTGGGTCACATCGCACAGAAGGCGGTGTTGCCCGCGTTCAAGCACGCTAAGAACAACTCGGAACTGACAGCCCTCGTCTCAGGGAATCCCCTGAAACTCAAGCAGATCGCTAAGAAATACAAAATTAAAAACTGTTACAGCTACGATGAATTTGAAAAGTGTTTAACGAGTGGCGTTGTTGATGCCGTTTATGTGGCGACACCCAACACTTTACATCAGAAATTTGTAGAGATGGCCGCGACCCATAAAATTCATATTCTCTGCGAAAAACCCATGGCCACCGACGAAGAGGCTTGCCTTAGCATGATCAAAGCCGCCCGCGAAAATAAGGTAAAGCTAATGATCGCTTATCGTTTGCATTTTGAAGCCGCGAACCTTCGCGCCATTGAGCTGGCCGCCTCTCGAAAAATTGGCCAGCTGAAAGCCTTCAGCTCACTATTTACTTTTCAAGTTACCGACAAAAACAATATCCGGTTAAATCGCGACCTCGGTGGCGGCACTCTTTATGACATTGGCATTTACTGCATCAACGCCGCTCGCTACTTATTTCGAAGTGAGCCGACAGAAGTTTACGCCATCAGCACCAATAGTGGTGATCAAAGATTTGCTGAGATTGACGAACTCACCAGTGCAGTTCTTCGCTTCCCTAATGGGGAGTTGGCAACTTTTACGACGAGCTTTGGGGCCGCGGACTCGTCATTTTATGACCTCATCGGTACAAAAGGTCGTCTCCATCTTGAGAACGCCTACGATTACGCCATGCCAATGGAGCTAACTATCATCAAAGATGAAAATAAAAAAAGACAACGCTTCTCTAAGCGCGATCAATTTGCACCGGAACTTATCTATTTTTCGAACTGCATTTTAAAAAATAAGGAACCAGAACCTGCCGGTGCCGAGGGCCTAGCTGACATAAGAGTTATACAGGCCCTTCAACGCTCTATCGAAATAGGTCAACCCGTTTCGCTTTTACCACTAGAAAAGACACAACGGCCAAGTTCGCGGCAGGAAATTAACAAACCAGAGATTAAGCCGCCAAAAACAATTCAGGCGACGTCTCCTAGAGGGGATCACTGAAATGAAAATTGAATCTATCGAGAATAGCAATGATCAAATAATGGAGGATTTATGTCAGACGGAAATCAAGCTCATAAGAATGAAACCAACCGAGGAAGTGGAAGTACACATACTTCTGATAGCAAGTACCGGCCATCCTTCGAAAACGAACGTGATCAACAGGCCCGCAGTCGTGACGATGATGAAACACTATCACGAGACACCAACGACCGAGATAATGATGACTTCGAAGAAAACTATCGAGAACGTTATCATTTAACTGACGAAGGTAAAAAGGCTCAGCAACGGCGCACGGACGTTCGTGATTTACCGCAAGAGCCCCCTTCAGAGAATCGCGAAATCCCAGATCGCGGTAAACAGGGAGACAGTACACTCGGTAGCGGAATTCGCGGCGGTTCTACCGAAGACGTCGAATTTGGACGCGACCGCGGTATTACAGAGAAAAGATCAAGACATTAACTACTATGGAGGAATTATGGAATTTAAAATTTTAAGAAGCGGTGCCATGGCCACTCTAATGTTGGGCAGCCTCAGCTTCGCGCAAACCACCCCAACGACCCCTGATATGACAGGTAACACGACGGTAACCACACCGGCTACCCCATCCAACGAGTCAACACCGACGGCGACATTAACTGATAGCCAGGTCTTGCAAGTTCTTATGACTTCAAATGATGTCGAACTGGATTCGGCAAAAATGGTTCGTCGGAAAACCGACAATAAAGAAGTAAAAGCTCTGGCTGATCACATTATTAAAGATCATCGTGATTCGAATACTAAAGCGCGAGCATTGGGTCGCAAATTAAATGTGCGTGCTGAAGCGAGTGATGTTTCAAAATCCATTGATCGCGATGCCAATACCTATTTGGATCAATTACGCAAACAGAGCGGTGAAAATTTAGATCGCACCTATATTTTTCATGAAGTAAGCTTTCACGAGGCGACACTGTCAAGTATTGACAAAACTCTTATTCCTAATGCCAAAAGCGAGGATCTTAAAGAGCTCTTGCGAAACACTCGTCCCGTGATTATCGCTCATTTAGAACACGCTCGAAAAATTCAGGCCACCATGTCGGGCGCTAAAGATGCTCCTGCCAATAACCACACGTCGCCTGCAATCGAAGCTCGTGATAAAGGGATCTCCCCCACTAACTCTAACGACAATCTACGCTCTCCAACTGGAGAACCAAGCGATGCCCTCAACAAAACCGGAAGTGATGTAGTGCAAGACCCTATTCGGGACACCGAAAAATCACGACCTGCCTCTAGACCTTAAAAGTTTATCCTAAATTTTTAAAGAGCCTTCCCTCCGGAAGGCTTTTTAATATTGAAAAATAAAATACCCCTCTTACAATGAAGAAATGATCGAATCGCAGAAACGGCTCGTTAAGACCTATCTTTCACGAGCACCACAACCTTACTGTATAAGTGTCTGTTTAACCGTCATGCTAATTTGTACTTTTGTTTCTCAATTCTTTTGGAGTAACGAATGGGCCGCCAAAAACCTTACCGCCTCTCGTGAACAAGTGTTTTCGCAGGGCCAGGTAGAGCGCCTGGTTACTTCTGTCTTTGCTCACTCTGATTTACAGCATCTTCTTTCGAATCTATACATGTTGGGAATTCTCGGCTATTTCGTGGTTGGCTACTTTGGAATTCGAATATTTCCTTTCTATACGTTGGTTCTTGCCATTATCGTCAATGCGTTGACCGTATTCACCTATCCGCCGCAAGTGGGCCTTCTCGGCGCCTCCGGTTGGGTTTATGTTCTTGCCGGCTTTTGGTTAACCATGTTCTTTTTGCTTGAGCGCAAACATGATCTCCCCAAACGCATCGTTCGCGTTATTGGTGTAGCCCTGATGACTCTCTTCCCAACCAGTTTTGAACCACAAGTCAGTTACCGAGCTCACGCCTTTGGTTTCGTGATTGGTCTTGTCTACGCCCTCATCTATTTTCGTTTACATCGCACGAGGTTGAGACAATATGAAGAGTACTTAATTATTGAAGATTCAGATCTTATTTAAGTGTCTCACAATGAGATATTTCTCAATATTTGCCGTATCCATTTAAACTATTTAGACCTACGCCCAGAATTCCGAATAATAGAAGTAACAAAAAACAAAAGGTTTCTCGTGAAACGTTTTCTGAATTTGAAATCTGTTTTTATCGGCTTCATATTGCCTCTCGCTGCGTGCACTCGCGATGCAGGGGATATCTCGCAATTGAAAATTAACCTTCCGTCCTCTATTGCAAAAGGGGTTTCGTCTAAAAATGGTGCTTTGGCCCAATCCACTCTTCTAGGTCACGTTGTCATCAACGTCAGCGGTACCAATATCGCTGATCCTATAGTGGTGTCCTGGGATCGACCAGAAAATTGTGCTGCCTGTGCACCACCCGCTGCATTTGAAGTCGAAGTACCGTACGGAGAAAATCGACTCATCCAAATTCTTGCTGTTTACATGTCACAAGATCAGAGTATGTCCTTCTATTATGGCGACGCTACAAAAAGTTTGGCCGCTGCTATCGAGAATGTCAGCATTACTTTAGCAGCGATCAATAATTCAAGTTCATCACTTTCGGGAAGAGTCGCTGGTAGATATTATAAAGCTGACGGAACAACACCCACTGGAATGCTAGCAGCAAAATTCACTCCCCCTGGCAAACCAGCCATGATTATCGAGCGATCACCAATTTTTGCCGGTTGGTTTTCAACTTTTATGCTAGAGGATGTAAGTTTATCTTACGAGGCAGATGGCGCACCATTATTTGGTGGCAGTGTTAATTTACAATCTTCTATTTTTAATAGTAGTAGTGTTTTAAAAGTTACGACCCCAGATAACTATCGTGTTCAGGGTAATCAAAATGAGCACGGCGACATTATTGTCACGGGTTTTTTTGGTGACGGCATTCCCGCCGGCAAAGCTTCGTGCCGACCATCCAGCTACACTTATCAATACCGCAAAATAAATTCTGGCGGATCATTTTTGAGTTACCCCGGCTCATTCACTCTTGCTGGTACTTCCACCTCTTGTAGCGGTTCCGAGTTTTCAGATTACATTGCGTTCAATCCGGCTCTTCATGATAATAACGGCAAAGATTCTGTCGCTGGCTTCCGCGGACCTTTTATGAAAGTAGCAACCAGCCAAATGTTAAGCTACGATGGAACGACTCTCGACTGGGAGTATTTGCCGGGTATTGATAGTAGTATTATTGACGGTGTGAAAATTTACGCTCGTTCCAATCCCGTCACTGGTTCCAGTAATCGCGATTATTCCAAAAATGGTGAAATTGATTGCGCTTCATTGATGCAAAAGGGTTTTCTTTTGGTAGCCAATGTCGCCTATCCACAATCCACATATGTTCCAACTTCAATAAGTAGTTTAATCAATCCCACAGTATTAATTTGCCCGTATAAAGGTGCAAAGGAATATTCAGTGGCTCTGGAAACTCAGCTTGGCGGAAGTGGCGGCGGTAGCGGTGGTCCTCCCACGCAACTTTCGATGCGTCGACCGGGTTGGCCTTACAGCGGCATCCATGAATACACTTGTTACGATTACGAAGTAAATTTGCTTGATAGCTCTAATAAAATGACAACCCATACAGCGCCAATCTCATTTACAGTTCAGCTCGGCGGTACTAATGCCACTGTCTATAGTAACTTCTCCGACTGTAATAATTATGCTAATAGCATCAGTTCAACATTTTCCATTCCTGCTAACCAGTCGGGAGTACGCTTCTGGGTCAAGACGCCCTATACAGGGCCCGCCAATTTTTCTATTGTTTATGGCGGTAGTCCGACTCTAGCTTTGAATGGTCTAAGTTTACCTGTTAAAACTTACTCCGATAAAACTCTGTTCTTAGACGGTCCTATGAGTTTGCTCCCCGATGTCTGTTATTCCTATAGAATTATTTACAGCAATTATGCGGGTAACCCTTATTCTGTCGGTAGCGAAACCATCGTTAACATTGCTGCAGCTAACGGCCTCCAAGCATATTCAGACTCAAACTGTTCTAGCAGCACATCCACTGCAACAATTGCCAATGCAACAATGGAAACCTCAATCTGGTTAAAAATTGCCGCGTCGGCTACCGTCGGTGACGTCACTTTGACCACGACAAGCGGGAATCCGGCAGACCCCAGCACAGTTTATATTTCTAAGGGAGCAGGAACTGATGTTATAAGTCAGCTTTATGTTTCTGGTGGTACTAGTTTCATGCGCGACAACTGTACTGGCCCCTTCACAGTAACATTCAACAATAGTAGCGGCACACCCGTTCCTCTCACCTCGCCCGGAATTCTAAATTTCAACTCGGCACCAATGACAGCAAACTTTTTTAATGACAATAGCTGCACCACGAACATCAGTACTACTGTCACCGCCGGAAACTATAAAAAACAGTTTTGGTTTAAAGCTCTCGGCGCAGGGCCCGGTACTATCAGTGGTACATTAAATGGCACAATCAACGGTTTGATGAATGTCTCGGTCGGAGGCCTTCACCACTTGGATTTAGCTATCACAGAGGCTCCACCGATTAATCATGGTACTTGTGTTGAACTCTCCGTGTTTGCCGAAAACTTCGATGGCTCTTCATCTTATTTTCCAGGTCCCGCGACCATAACCTTTGGCGGAATTCCCGGCGGGAGTTTGTTTGCGAGTCGTAGTCCTACCGGTATTTGCGTCGATCCCATTGCCAACTACACACTTGATGCTTATGCGAGTTCTGGTAAGGTTTATCTCCTGGTAGCCAATACAACATCGAGCACCAGCAGTTGGACCGTTACTGCAAACGAATCGACAGTACAGTCAGGATCTTTGTCGTTTGGCATAAACGCACCACCGTCGCTTTTGGGAATAGACCTAAGTGGAACACAAAACATTCCTGCCGAATACAATTATGATTTGAATAAGGCGATCACACTTTTTACTGGAGTTCCTACTTTCAGTTTTGTGAAGAATTCTGGCACTGGAACTTTAACGGGCGCGCTCTACAGTTCGACAGCAAGTGATACTGCTAACTTTACAATCAGTGACAGTAAAGTTCCCACGCCAGCTTCGTTCACAATTTCCACAGCGACCTACTCTAAAACTGCAACGCTCAACTTTTTAAGTTCTCTTCCTCCCGGCGCTAATCTCTCACGCACCACCGCAGCTAACTACTACGATGCGGCCGGCGTACTCGTTTCCGCAAGTAGCAATACCGCTCGTTTTGACCACAATCCAGATCCTGGTTCAAGTTTTGCTCCAATGGGCTTACTTATCGAGGGCGCCTCTACAAACCTAGTAAGCGATAGCGAAAACTTTGCGACCGGCGCCTGGAGCTCGGGAGGAACTTTAGCAGCGGCTGTTCCTGCCGGAATTAACTCTCCTCGAGGCGATACGACAGGCGTTTACATACTCGATGACAATAATCCGGAACCCTACAATGTGGGCCGCGTTTTTTATCAGTTCACCAACGATATGACAGATAACGTCGACTACGTGGCTTCCGTTTATATTAAGAAAAATACTTCTCGCTACGCCGGCATGATGTTTCACGAAAATAGCGTTAACTCAAGTGGTGTGCTCGTCGACCTCGATACAGGATTAACATCAAATATGGCTGGCCCCTATACGCCACAAGTTTATCATGGTAGCGGTGTGCAAAAGTTGGCTAACGGGTGGTATCGCTTGTGGGTAAAATATCATTCGGGATTTTGCACCAACGGGGGCTCCGGCCCATGTCAGGGAGCTATCGCGATCTTTCCTGCTCATAGTATTACAGGCAACTCTTCTGGAGATATATCAGCGGCGGGTTCAGTGTACGTCTTCGGAGCTCAGGTCGAGCAAGCGGCAGCAATGAGTTCCTACATTGCGACAAGTGGTGCGCCTGGAAGCCGGTCTTTTGATGACGTTTCAATGTCGAGTCTTTCTTCTTACATAAGTGGTTTTACATCAGGGCCTGGATCAATGCGTATGGTGATTACTCAACCCGAAGGAAATTTGGCGCCCTCCGGAACGATCTTTGAAATTTGTTACTCCAGTTGCGCCGAACAAATCAAAATTTCACGAGATACTGGTGGCGTAGTGAAATACTCAGCAACTGCGGGAAGCACTCCACAACCTTCTCTTACCACGATGCAACCACTATTGAAGGCAAGCATCAATATCGTTTCATTTAGTTGGGATAGCGGTAGTAACAACGGTTTAAACTTAGGTCTTAATGGCGAACCGCGAACGAGCGCCAATTCTTCAATCACACTTCCTACGATAAACAACGGCACTATGAAACTTGGCAATAATAGTTCCTTAAACGACGGAGGCGTGATGCACTTGCAGAAAATAGAGTATTGGCCAGTCAAATTGTCGCCGTCGGCCTTAGGATCTCTGTGATTTAAAAATTTTTATTGCTAACAAAAACCAACCAAAAAGAAACGCTACGCCTCCTAAAGGCGTAATGGCCCCAAGCCACTTATTACCCATCAATGACAATCCAACGAGGCTTCCAGAAAATAAAACAATCCCGCTCAGAAAACTTAACGCCACACTTTGCACGTTAATAGTATATTGATGAGCTACACTTGGCAAAAACATCAAAGCCAAGGAATGATACATTTGGTAGCGTACAGCAGTTTCAAAAATCATTAAAGCGCTGGAATCCAAGTGTGCTTTCAAAGCGTGCGCACCAAAAGCGCCCGCTGCCACAGAAAGCCCCGCGAAAACTGTCCCAAAAAAACTTATGTATTTTTCTGTTTTAGCATGCATCATAGTTCGTTCCTTTTTTCTCCTGGTTTAGATCTTGCTTTTGCAATCTGCAAGGAGGAATTTATGATACGTTTAATTTCTTCGCTAGCAATAGCGATATCGAGTACTTTTATTTTTTCAGTTAGCAATGCTGATCAAAGTCGAAGTCCCATTGGCTTCGAAGCATCGCCACAGCCGCTTCCCCAAACACCGCCACCGCAACAGCCACCGAAGGGGCAACCGATTCCGCCGCAGCAAGATCCTACTCCTCAGCCAGTTCCACCGCCGCTGCCAGGGCCAACGCCTGCGCCAGTTCCACCAGTGAATGCAGATTGGAATTGTCGTTTTGACGCTTCAGTCTCAGGAATTGGACTGAGCTTCATGTACGGAGGACAACTCCTACAAGGCATGGGTAACATCTCGTGTGTCCGCGGTCCTGAAGTTGCCGTTTTACCGATCAAGGTCAACCTCATTAGCGGTGGTTGGGGATTTGATTTATCGATTGTTCGTTCGTTACAACTTGTAGCGGTGAATGTCCAGTCGATGACTGGACCGGCAGCGCTGGTTGGTACTTACAACGTCGGTATTACTTCCGGTGCAACTTTTATTGGTTCGGGAATTAATGCTCAGGGATTTATTCTCGTTACACGCGAAGGTGGTAGCCGTTTCGAAATTGCTTTAGTTGGCAGCGACGCCATCGGTCTCGGAGTTAGACTTCAGGGAATGATTTTAAATATTCAGGCTATGTAAAGAGTCTAAAAAGAGCTCTCAACTAAGAGAGCTCTTTTTCATTCATAAGATTTTTCTAAGATCTCATCAATAATGTTTACATCGATTTCAGGATTCCAGCTTTTACGGACAATCTCTCTAGGTTTGGGAATAGCGATAAAATAGTCTGGATGATTTTTTCGTGAGTCTCCTCCTGGTCCCTTTACCCAATAACCCGAAGTGACCGTCAAATCTCCGCTAGCGTTGCGTTCCCCTTGCAAAACGTAATTATACTCACGAACGGCTTCACGTGTTCCCACAAAATCTTTTTCACTCGCTAATGTTGGCTCAGCGGTGTAGAGCCACATTCTAATGAAGACCGCATTGGGCTCATTGGGAACTTTTTCCACAAGATAGTTGGCTTTGAAAACTGGCACGTTCCAAACCTCTAAGCCGGGATCATGGTCCATAACAAATGGCTGCTTCTTTTCGAAAAGTTGTACTTCGACAAAGCGGTGAAACTGCTCCGGAAAAACATCGGGATAGATCCAACCATTTGCTGCACCGGTAAATTTTTGTCCATAGTATTTAAGATTTGAATCATCTACCGCTTCAAATGTTTTTAAAAGTAATGCCTTCAAATCAGCCACTGAGAACGACATTTTTGTCGAACCAATTTTTAAAGCAACGGGTTTCTTCGGTTCAGGTTTGACGACAGCGGCAAGAGCCCAGGCGTCGCAAAGTCCTTCCCAGGCCAGAGCACGCGGATTGTACAGGTTTTGTTCATAAGTGCGAGCGGAACCCGCTTGTGGTCTACCGACAGCTTGGTGATATTTCGCACGTAAAATATCGTATTTGGCAAAAGTGGAATCTTCGCCCACAAATAGATCGTTATCCTTTTTAGGATACCACCATGAGGACCAAGGTTTATGAGCTGCAGTTGCCACTTCTGATTTAAAGGGCAAATTTTTTGCTTTAATGATCGAGTTACCAAACTCTCGCGTTACAGCAGTCAACACGGGATCTTGCAAGTAAGTGGTTATATCGTGACATTCTCCTCGCAACCAATCGGCATTGTTACGAATGTTGGTTAAAAAGTCTGCGGTACTGGGACAATTACGAGCGGCAGCACCGTCAGAGCCAGTTCCAAGGGGGCCACATGATGCCAAAACAAAAATACCAAGCATCATCCAAAGAAAACGGCTAAACATGTTATCTCCTGTTCTTACAATTAAAAAAAACTTCTTCCCCTAAACAGGGAAGAAGTCTTTAGAAAAAGATCGGTTTGAGCGACCAATTAGTGTTGACCAACTTGTGATTGTTGTTGTTCACCACCTGAGCAAAGATCAAGTGTACGACCAGTATCAGCAGTTGTTAAAGCTGAAGGGTTTGAAGACTTAAGCGAGTTTAAAGCATCTGTACAGAATTGAGTGCCGGTACCTTGGAAGGCAAGTAGTTCGTCGCAAGAAACAGCCTTAACAGTTTCAAGACGCTCAGAAATTTGTTTGAAACGTGGACAGCTCATTGCTTGTGGCTCAGAGGCAACGTTTTCGCTAACAGAAACAACTGAATATTTATCAGAGTTAACTGTGGTAGTGATCTGACGAGCGGTTCCCATAGTTAAAGACTTATCAGTGTCAGGAATCCATTTTAATTGAATGTCGCGACAAGATACTTGGATATTTTGCGGTGCAATTTGGTTGTGGAAACTGGATGGATTTGAACATGCCATCTTTAGGTCTTCAAAACGGATTGTTTGCTGCGCAACTTGCTTTTGTTGAACTTGCTGTTGCTGTTTTGGTGATTGTGCACCTTGTGCCGCCTGGCCTTGGCCCGCTTGGTTGGCAAATGCACTTGCAGAAACGAGTACAGTGGCAAAAATCATAGACATTTTTTTCATTTTTTCCCCCTGAGGAAAATGGTTGTTAATAAAGAACGTTTTCTAGCAAAAACAATTCACTCGCGTGCAATTGCAAAAGAATGGCCAAGCGTAGGTTGAAGGAAAAAAGTATCCTTCACTGGTTAAATAGGAATTAGCGACGGCTTTTGGTCGCGTTACAAAAACGCAGCACCGTGGCACGTAGTTATGTGTCACTTCAGGAAGGGGAAATTTTCCCCTCACGATCATTTAAGTTTTACCTGGCTTTTATGTAATGATCATTTTGGAACGCAAATTTTCTTTAGCGGAGCTTAATTTTTTCTAATGCTTCTACCGATAAATATGTTGCTCACAATTGAGCCTTAACTCTAACAGGGAGTCAAAATGACAACTACAAGAAACTTCAGGTACGGTAAACATACCTGCAAAGCCTACAAACGCCCCGCTGGCAAAGGTTGGGAAGTTGGATTTACTTTCGGTCCAAACCCCATCTTCGTAGGCAACTTCATTCATCCAGCTGAAGCCAATGCTTGGTGGTCAATGATGAATAAAGAAATTCGTCGTTTCTCAAAACGATATTGGACCACGCCAAAAGCACCAATGAATTGGTACACAAAGTTTTTGTCACACTATTTGTACAAAACTTATTATAATTTCTTAGACAAAAAGTTTTCGAAGTATCAACGTGATTTTAACTCTGCTTGCAGAAAGCATGAGCGTCGTTACACTTCTCTTAAAAAACACTGGCCAACTCCAGCGCCAAGAGTTTTCTTCCGTCACGCCGCCTAATAGGTTTGCTGAAACAAAAAAAAACCCAAGCTTTCAAGGCTTGGGTTTTTTATTTTTAGATCTATTTTAGAATCTAAATTAGATCACATTACGAATCCGTACATATACATGTAACTTCCACCGAAGCTACCGCCGCCATAAGGCATACCGTAAGTAGGCATTCCGTAAGGAGCAGCGTAGTTGCCATAACCACCATAAGGTAAACCGTAGCTGCCACCACCGTAAGGATAACCTTGCATACCGCCGCCTGGTAGACCGCCACCTATTGGAGGTTGAATCGCAGGAACGCACTGGTTATTGTAAAAGCCTTGACCGCCTGGACAATTTCCTTGCGGCATACAGCCAAATTGCGTGTAAACTTGACCAGCTTGACAAGCTTGACCCACTGGTTGGCCAATTTGACCAATACCACCGTTAATTACAGGTAAACACTGATTGTTTACCCAGGCCATTCCTGCCTGACAACCGTTAACATTCGGAGTTCCGCAACCCATGCTTGTCGGCGCCTGACCAGCTGGACATGAATTGAAACCAACCCCAACGCCACCGTTTCCAGGAATACATTGATTGTTTAACGTTCCGAATCCTACAGGACAACTTCCTTGCGGTAGACAACCGCTGCCAGTCATTACGTTAGGAGCAACACAAGCTCCAGCCGCTACGGGTGGAGGCGCGCTATCGCTACCTTTACATCCTGCTAAGAATAGAACACCACAAATAGACATAAATAAAAGACTCAATTTTGTTTTCATTTAATTCTCCCTAGGCTTGACACCTTTTCATCGCGACAGTAGTTCAATTTCTGTACCACTGCGTCAAGAGCTTCTGTTTCAGTTATATTGTTGCTGAAGAACATTGTTGAATTCGAAACGCCGTTTTTAGTCTTCGCCTTTGAAAAAAAAATAATCTACAAACAGCAAGATCAGCAATTGAAAAAATTACTCATCACTCTCAACCATAAGGTGCCTTAGGCGCTCCTTGACATTGGGACAAATAATCCATAGACGAAACTCGCTACTAAAAAAAACGGCAGCGAAAGCGCTATAGCCGCAATGATTTTGGCATTTTAAATGCTTCTTAGATCTTACATAAATTAAGGAGGTATCTATGCGTTGGTTATTAGCTTTATTGATGGTGAATTCACCAATTTGGTCGAATGCAGGTGAGTTGGATAACGAAAAACAAGTCGTTAATCAGATTGAATCTGCAAAAAATTTACCTCGCACGGTTGTTGTGCGCGTAAATAAAAATACCAATGAAGTGCAAGTCATGCACTCCGGTCAGGCGTTGGCGCCCGCCGCGGCAACTGTTAAGTCATTCAATGGACAAAACTTTACTCCTGTTTTGCCAAACCAAAAAGTTCGCAATGAACTTGATCGCGATTCTTCAAGCAGTAGTTGGTTTTTCAACTTGAGCCTAACTCCACTATTTAATGTTGGGTTCGGAAGTTCCTCAGGTGCTTTCTATAATCCCTACTATTACGGTGGGGCTTATTATGGTGGTTATGGTTATTACAACCAGTACTACACTCCTTACTACCCCACTTATTACTATAATAACTATTCTTACAGTTATTACCCGTACTATTCTTATGGTTACGGTCCCTACCAATACTATATGTATCGTTGGTGGTATTAATAATGAAAATGTTAGGATTGTTATTGGTGGTTTTAGGGGCGACGACAGCTAAAGCGTCGCCCTTTCAAAATTTGGCAGAAATTATTTCTTCACAGAATTTTTCGGCGGCTTATTCAACGAATCGTGTTTCGCAAAAAGTGAAAGTTGCGATCTTAGACAACGGCTTCAAAGATTATGGAGCCGCGATCGGCAAGACCTTGCCAACCGGCACGATTTATCATGCAGGCCCAGTTGCTAACCCAGATCAGGAAGAAAGCCACGGCCGAATCATGGCTGAACTCGTGACAGCTCTCATGACAAATGCTGGAAAAAATCAAAACTTTTCTTTTGAACTCCATTTGTATGCAGCCTTTGGCTACAGCAATTTACAAGCGGCTGTTAATGATGTGATCAAGCAGAAGATGGACGTTGTTCTTTATTCGCAAGTCTGGGAATACGGTGGCAACAACGACGGTCACGGTTTTATCAATTCCTTAGTAGACCAAGCAACCCAAGCCGGTATTTTATGGGTCAACGCCGCCGGGAATTTTGGTCAACACACCTTTAACTACCCTGTAACAATTGATGCTGATCAATGGGTAACTCTTCCTGACACTAACAACAGTCTACAAGTACGTTGCCAACAGAATTCACAGAATCAATGTCCTCTACGAATTGTTCTTAGCTGGAATGACTTTAAAGACGACGTCAACAAGGGCACCAATAAGGATCTTGATCTTGTTTTAGCCGATGATGCGATGAAAATCATTCAAACCTCAGGTCTTTCGCAAAAGGACAGTTTTCCTGAAGGTCAGCCAGGAATGTCCAAGTACCCAAGGGAAATTCTTGAGGCCGTGGTTAAGCCCGGCGTTTATCAAATAAAAGTTAAAGCGCGCAGCCAAAACTTTTCGTCACAAGACAAACTTCGCATCACGGTGACTGCCGATCACGTCACCATGCCTCGCCACTCAAAGGACGAATCCCTCTTAAATCCCGCTGACAATCCTAACGCGATTACAGTCGGTGCTTCCGATACAGCGAAAAGTTCGTTTAGTAAAAGTCTTGGTAAACCGGATCTTTTAGCTCCCTCTCTTATTCGTTTAGGTGATGGCCAAGAATACAAAGGGTCGTCTCAATCAGCAGCTATAGTTGCTGCTGGTGCTGCGATTATACGTTCTTATTTTCATGGTATTGATCGCCAAAGATTTTTGCAAATGGTCACTCGCACTGGTGAAGTCGCCCCACTTGTTGGCGAAGGTTTACCTCTTTCCCAGTTAAACTTTTCGTCAAACGGAAGTTCCTGCTTTACCCCCGTGCCGCCGCCCACATTTCCCGTTAACATCGCACCGCTGATTATCAGTGGCGCCAAATTTGTGGCGACGACCGCTGGGGTAAAAGTCTTTACCGTGGATGATCCAATATGGTTTATGACTGCGAGTCAGAATATTCGCAGGACTAACATCAATGATATGTTACTGGCGAGCCCGCAAGGCTTTTTCGTTCGGCCAAGACATATGCAAGATCAGGTGCCGGCAGGAGTATTTGAAGTTATCCAGATTCCTCTGGGCCAAAGTGTTTGCGGTTGGAATAAATCACTACCCGCTAATAGTTTTAGACTACCACAAATTTAAGAAGCTTTTGGTTTTAGCAAATTCACCAAGAAGGTTTCGGCCTGGTTGATAAAATCGCCGACCTTCTGGATCTTATCGTTATCAAGTTTGTATTTTTTCTTTTCATCATCAGGCAATGTGTTTACCAAATTAAACGAGGTGTTTAGTTGGGCCAAGACCTTGCGTTCGCGGTAACGTAGAATATTCACGACAACAACCGACAGGTCACTATTAGCTTTATAGAGTTGGGTGCCCCGATCACTTTTTCCGGTCATTTCTACAAGCTCAATTTCATTAAGATCGCTCAAAGTCATACTAACAAGGGACTTTGAGATATCGAGACGGTTCATCAATTCAGCGGCATCAAGCGGCGTTTCGCTCAAGAACAGAGAAGACCAGATCTTGCCATGGATTTTTTTAAGTCCCCATGTTTTCATAAATTCACCCATCTGTTCGACAAGTTCTTTTACCTCAGGCGGTACTGGCTTTTTTGCTTTTTCTTCCATAATTTAATTCCTTAGGTAGAGTGGCCCTTAGATTTTCTCGTCAGCATTACCACTTTCAGAATAGTTGCAATCGTGGTATCCATCGGTCTAAAAATAAAAATCAGTTCAAAAACTAACAAGCACCAGGTCGTCACCATGACTATAACTTCAATCCGCTCCAGTTTAGCCAACGCATGTTCATTCTCTAGCTGATATTGGTAGACGACTTTATCTAGGCTAAGGATCAACTCACCACTTCCCTCGGTGACGAGGTTGCGAACCATAGGGTGCTGCCCGCCGATTGGTTGCGAACTAATCTCTATGTCATGAACTAGAAGCTCGCCATCACGAATGAAGTTCTGCATTCGCTGATGAACAGACACTATTGGGCCAAAATAGAGATCTTTCATTTCCACTGACATCTCGCCATAACCAGCAGCAATACGTTGTGGAAAATAAACTAATTTCTCGTGAGTGTCTTTTAGCTGCCGGAGATCATCTTTAATCTCTTTTACGTTTTCTTGTCTCACTTGCAGATTTTTTTCGTTGGCAGCGATAAGCGACAATAAAGCCACGCGTTGACTAAGCATCCGTTGTCGACCGCTCATATTGATAATTGAAGCACTACTTTGTTGTGCAACAATGATTCTATGGGCAACAAAATAAGAGATACTGGCCATGATCGCTACCAGGCTAAGAGCGATCGTGTATCTTTTAGTGGTCCTTCGGCGTATCATTCCGAGAAGACTATCTTGCTCTAAAGGTAATGAGTTTTCTTTTAGCGCGTCCACCATAAAATTTTACCATACACTCATCGGGCGGAGTTAAATTTTTTTTAAACTGTTTCGAAACAAAAAATTCTGTCTCATTGTGAGAGGTGAGGAAAAAATTAAAAAAATATAACGCGGATAATTTTACAGTGTTTTAGAATCTTTACTTTGAGTTGAGACACCGATGTCTCAATTTGAAACCTAAACTTTTGTCGGATTAGGGCGAAGAGTAGTTCAAGAATTTTTGAACTCAAAAAAGGGAGAAAACATGAACAAGATCCATATTTGCTTTCTGACCACGGTCACCACAATGATGCTTATTTCGCCTGTGACCCAAGCGACTGACGCCCAGGACTTTGCCAAAGTGATCAATCTCGCCGGTCGTCAACGTATGCTTAGTCAGAAGATGTTTAAAGAACTCATGCTGATCAAACTAAATATTTCTCCCGCGGAAAACAGAGAGAATCTCCATAAAACAATCTCTACTTTCGATACGACACTTGGTTGGCTTCGCGAGGGCAACGTTCCGAATGGAATCATCCCCGCTCCCAACAAAAACATTCGCGAGCAGCTAGAGAGTATTCATAAAGTTTGGACGGTGTATCAGGAAATGTTAAAAAAACAATCGGGCGCCGGCAGTTTGAGTGCGAACGTCGATGACATCAATGAGATCTGCATTAAAATCCTAGAGGAGTCTAACAAAGCCACTGAACTGTATGTCGTGGAAGCGAAAAGTAAAGGCGTTAAAACAACCAGCGGGCAAAACGTTAACATCGCCGGTCGCCAACGCATGCTAAGTCAGCGAATGGCAAAAGCTTTGATTATTTTAAGACACAACCCCAAATCAAATTCCAAGCTTGAATTGAAACAAGCGAAAAATTTATTTGAACAATCCCATGATGCCCTGATGAACGGTAACCCCTACATGGAAGTTGCAAAGATTGAAAACGCCGAAGTGCGAGCTAAATTAAATGAAGTTGATAGTCAGTGGTCAAAATTAAAACCGATCGTTATTGAAGTATTACAAAACGAAATACCCAGTGACGAACAGGTTCGCACCGTTGCGGAAATCAACCCAAAGTTATTGTCGACGATGAACGATGTCGTCGATCTCCTCGAAAAACTAGCAGAGGCTAATGCCCCTCAACAAGCCAGCACCAAGTAGATACTTTTGGACAAAAAAAAGCGCGGCAGTTAAACTGTCGCGCTTTCGTGTTCTCAATCACTAATCAATTAACGAAATTGACAGTAATTTGCTGGAATATAACAGCCAGCTGCTTCTCCACCGCATTTTGCTAATGCGCCAAACGCAGCTTGATCCTGATCAGGAGCAATATCAGAGAAAGTCTGCATGTACTCGTTAACTGCAGTACATTGCCAGTAGCCGGCAGGGATAGTTCCTAACCATGACCAACGTGGGAAAACGATTCCCGGTCGGTACCAATGAGGACGATATCCACGATTCCAACGCCAACCTGGACGCCAATTTGGGTGTGGACGCCATGCTGGTCCACGTGGACCACGTCCCCAGCCTGGGCCTCTGCCCCAACCTGGACGGTGTGAAGGACCACGTCCCCAACCGGGACCGCGACCATGACCACGACCATCGCGTGTAAGTTCTGCTGAAGCATCACCCGTATCTACTAAAGTATACACGGAAGCTTCACTAGAAGATGAATAATTAACGTCATTAGCTTGAGCAGTGATTCCCAAACCAACAGTTAATGCTAAACCCATAATGATGGATTTCATATGAACTCCTTTCGTGAGTTGATATCTGTTTTTACATTGGATAAATGAAATTGGTTTCCCCATAAATCGAAAGTTGAATTTCTACGATCACTCGAAAAATAACAAGAGGGCTGGCTCACGTCTGAAACTATTACAAGTGGAAACGCATTAGATTTAAAGGCGCTACCTAGATCTGTAAATTTCTCTACCCCGTGTATTTTCACTATTACTCCCCCGAGCTGCAAAAGTGTAAACCTCTGCGAAGCATTTACAGGTTTGCAAAAGCTAAACCAAAATCTCAAACAGCAACTTGCCAATCTATACGACTTGTATAAATGCGAGCCAACTCGGTGGGGAACTGTGTCCCAATCTCCAGTGCATTTTGTCTATAAAAAAACCTATACACCTTAGTCCGTGAACTTTATTTAAGCACTTAAACAGTTAAGATTTACCTAAGCGTCGATTTTTTTAAAAAAACACAATTCGTTAAATAAGTTTTGTTGATATGATGAGATATCAACCGATAAAGAAATATGGAAAACAGCGTGAAAAAGAAAAACGTAGTTATTGTCGACGATGAAACTGACATTAGTGGTATTTGTGCAGAAATTTTGGAAGGTCAGGGTTATGCGGTGAAATGTTTTACCGACGCTGAATCGCTACTCAAGGGCAAAACACCTCCCATGGATTTGCTGATTACCGACATCAATTTACATGAAACATCGGGACTAGTCCTCGCAGAAAAAGTGCGAGCCATTTTTAAAGCTGAAGGAAAAACGATTCCTGTCCTCTTTATCTCGGGCTTCCCAACTGAACATCTCAGAGCCAAATCTGCCAATGAACCCGATGTGTACTTTCTCGACAAACCTTTTCGCGTTAATGACTTCTTAAAAATGGTAACCAAAGTTCTGCCGCCGATACTTAAATCTGCTAGCTAGGGCTGGTGAACGTTTGCCAGTTGAACTGATTCAAAGATTAAAGCAACAACTCAATGGCGCTTTTGAAAAGATTCAAAAGCTTGAAATTCGCTTACGAAGCGACCCCTCACTAGATGACCTGCAAAATCTTTTTAAGGTCACCGTCGAACAAATGCATGAGGGAATTCAAATCATAGATCGCAATTGGCGGTACATGTATCTTAATTCTGCAGCTACTCTTCATAGTCAACGCCAGCGCAATGACCTGATCGGTCACACGATGATGGAAATGTATCCTGGTATCGACAAGACAGATATTTTTCCCATTTTAGAAAGCGTTATGAACGGTGGCGAGCCTCGCTCGCTAGAAAACCACTTTACTTATCCCGACGGCAGCAAGTGTTGGTTTGAGCTATTTGTGGAGCCACATCCTTCAGGATTACTTATCAGGTCGATGGACATTACCAAACGAAAACAAGTGGAGGAACAGTTCCAACACGCACAAAAAATTGACGCCATCGGTTTGCTCGCCGGAGGTATCGCTCATGACTTTAATAATAAACTTGGAATCATGACTTTGTTTTGCGAAATGGCGATCAGCCAACTCAACGATCAGGCAAAAGCAAAAGGCTATGTCGAAACAGTTCTCATTGCCGTCAAGGAATCTTCAGCTTTGACAAGGCAGCTCCTAGCTTTTGGCCGCAAGCAGGTTTTCGATCTCAAAGTGATTAGTCTTAATGACATCGTCAACAATGTTCGCGTTAGCCTGGAAAAGCTTTTAGGCGAAAACATTTTTATTCACTGTCATCTAAATCCACAGATATCTAATGTGAAAATAGACCCCGCTCAACTTGATCAAGTCATTCTCAATCTCTGTATCAATGCTCGCGATGCTATGCCCAAGGGCGGTAATCTTATTTTTGAAACTAGCGAAATTGAACTCGATCAAGATTACTGCCGTAGCCGTCCCGATGTGCAGCCCGGAAAATACGTTATGCTTTCTATTAGCGACGACGGAATAGGAATGACCCGAGAAGTTCGCGAAAGAATTTTCGAGCCGTTTTTTACGACGAAAAGTAAAGATAAAGGAACAGGATTAGGTTTAGCCACAGTCCACGGCGTGGTTAAACAATCCCGCGGTCATATTTGGGTTTATAGTGAACCGGGAATGGGAACTACTTTTAAAATATTCTTTCCCTCAGTATCGAATGCTGAAAAGGATGCTCTTCACGCGAGTCCTGAGAGCGAAAAAGTAGAAAACGGTCATGAGACATTGCTTCTTATTGAAGACGACACCCTCTTACGGGAAGG
>CAYPZY010000008.1:0-22141 GCA_964415155.1 uncultured Bdellovibrionales bacterium | reverse complement strand
TATTTCTCAAACGTCTAAATATTGATTGTGGAATTGAAGCCACGAGTGTTGTCCCTTTCGCTAACGGCAAATGGCGCGACTTCCGCGTTCATATGACATCACCACCTGTCAGCAATGATTACCTAGTTCAATTACGACGCCTTAAACAAACACCAAGGAGTTTGAAGGACCTTTTAGCACTAGAAATGCTACACGAAAATCAACAGCAAGTTCTCATTGACCTGCTCGCTCGAAAGAGCAATTTTCTGATTGTCGGCGGCACTGGCTCAGGTAAGACTACGCTTTTGAATGCTCTGCTTTTAGAAATACCCAAAGTGCAAAGAGCGGTGATTCTGGAAGATACACCTGAACTCATTGCGCCAAACGAAATGAGCGCAAAAATAATTACTCGCTATGATCCGCAGAACCTTTTGACTAACATCGATCAGACAAATTTAGTTTTTCAAGCTCTTCGCATGCGTCCCGATCGCATTGTGGTCGGCGAGGTTCGCGGTGGCGAGGCCAAAGACCTATTGTTAGCACTAGCAACCGGCCATAGTGGAAGTATGGGAACCTTACATGCCGATTCCGCAAAGCAAGCTCTTATTCGTTTGGAAATGTTAGTCCAGCTGGGCGCTCCCCAGTGGTCAACAGCATCTATTCGCTCGATGATTCATTTAAGTTTACAAAATATTATTGTGACAAAAAAGTCTGATGGAAAAAGATTTGTTGAGGGTATTTACGAAATTTCTTCGCTTGAAGAGTTTGGGTTCCTATTGGAAAAGATCGCCTAATTTTTTAGGCGACCATATCAAGAAAGCCATTATCGATAATATCGGCCTCATCGGCTTTGACGTAACCCGCTTTCCGCTGAGCCGCCACTTCCGCCATGTTCTCGTTACGACTATCCACAAGACTCTGGCTAGCAGAACCGTCAGAGGCTTCATTGAGTTGCTCCTCAAAGCCTTGCGCCACTCGCTGATTTTCATTCATGTAATCATTTATTCTTACATCATTAACACCAACATAAGGGGCAACTAAAGTTTGGGGACTGTAGGTCGGAAACTCTGGCTGCTGACCGCGTGCTGGGGCATCAGCACTTTTCTTAAAGAATTGGTTGGTGATTCGATTAACAATTTCTGCTTGCGAATCTTCTTTCGATTTCCAACGTGGAACTTCGATTGAATTTGGATTCTGCATAGTGATTCCACTTAGTGTGACTTGATCTTTCAAACTTGAAGATCCCTCGGGAGCACCAAAGCTTGGCGTGCCGGGGCGAACGGGTCTCGCCGCTTTGAGATCAACGGCTTTTACACGTGGAGAACTCGGGATGATACCGCTGATTTTTTCCACAAACACCTCCTGTGTTTATCTTGGGACAGAAGCTTCATGCTCCTACTTCAAACTTTTCGGTTAACCCTATCTCATCTTGAGAAATAATTAATTTTCTGCCTTTTGGGCCAGACGAATTCCTAATTCCAAAAGCTGAGCCCGGTCCACAGTCGAGGGCGCCTCTGACATCATACACGTTGCTTTCAGTGTTTTTGGGAAAGCAATCACTTCGCGAATCGCATCTGTTTCACATAAAATCATGACCAGGCGATCTAGCCCCCACGCAAATCCCCCATGTGGAGGAGTTCCGTATTTAAGAGCATTAATGAAAAAGCCAAAACGGTGTTTCACTTCCTCTTCGCTTAAACCAAGAGCTTTGAACATCGCGGTTTGCACATCTTGGCGATAAATACGAATACTACCGCCTAAAAGTTCATAGCCGTTACAAACGAGATCGTAAGCTTGCGCTTGTACTTTGCCAAATTGGGTTTGGTCATCACTAAACAGAATATCAAGATGTTCCTCTTTGGCCATTGTAAAAGGATGATGGCGGGCCATCCAACGTTTGGCTTCAGAGTCATATTCAAAAAGAGGAAAATCAGTGACCCACAAAAAGTGATCTTTTGATTTATCGATGAGTTTTAATTCCTCACCAAGATGCAAACGCAAAGTAGATAGAGCTTTACAGGTAATCTCAAATTCGTCGGCGACGATGAAAGCTGCATCACCTGGTTTACCGCCACAATGAGTGAAGATCTCTTTAAGCTTATCTTCCGAGAAAAATTTGCTGATTGGTGAGGCCCACTTACCACCCGTCTCCGACTTAATCCAAATGAGACCTTTGGCGCCGGCCTTTTTAGCCATATCCGTGAGTTTATCCATAGTTCCGCGAGAGAACTCTCCCCCTTTAGGCGCGGCGAATCCTTTGACTGAATGACCCGAATTAAGCGTGTCATCAAAAACTTTAAAGCCCGAACCTTTCACCACAGAAGACAAGTCCTTTAGTTCCATGCCAAAGCGAATATCAGGTTTGTCAGTGCCATAGCGGCTCATGGCTTCATCAAAAGTAAGACGAGGAATCGAAGTTACATCGACGCCCTTAATCGCTTTCCAAATAAATTTAATGAGGCCTTCATTGATCTGAATCACATCTTCTTGGCTGATGAAACTCATCTCCGCGTCTATTTGGCTGAACTCAGGCTGGCGGTCAGCGCGTAAATCCTCATCGCGAAAACAGCGAGCAATCTGAAAATACTTATCCATTCCCGAGATCATGAGAAGCTGCTTTAAAGTCTGTGGACTTTGCGGAAGCGCGTAGAAGTGCCCAGGATGCACGCGTGATGGAACTAAATAATCGCGGGCTCCTTCGGGAGTACTTTTATAAAGAATTGGCGTTTCAATTTCCCAAAAGCCTTCTTTCGCCAAGTACTGGCGAGTTAAACTCATTACTTGGTGGCGAACGCGCATGAAATCTTGTAAACGTGGCGAACGCAAATCCAAATAGCGATATTGCAGACGCAAATTTTCATTCACATCTTTGTCGGTGATTCCAAAAGGTGGCGTCTCTGCTTTTGATAAAATTTCGCAAGACTCGGCAACAACTTCAATTTCGCCCGTCTTCATCTTAGTGTTAGTCATGCCCTGTGGTCGCTTTTGCACACGGCCTTTGACGGCGATAACAAATTCGCTACGAATATCTTTAGCAACAGAGGTGGAAGCATTAGCAGGATTTAGAACAACTTGCACAATGCCCTCACGATCGCGCAAATCGACAAAAACCAAACCACCATGGTCGCGACGAGTATCTGCCCAGCCCATCACAACGATGTCTTGACCAGCATGACTGGCATTGACTTGGCCACAATAATGAGTGCGTTTGATTTGTGAAACAAATTTCACGGGCTACCTCTTTGCTAAAAGTTCTTTGATAGTGTTTTGTAAGTTGGCAAATTCGACGGGGATTTCAGCGGACTTCGCCATGTCTTTAATTTTTCCCTGGCTTGATTTAACTTCACTTTCCCCAACAACCAGAGCCAATTTCGTTTTCAATTTATTGGCCCGTTTCATTTGCGACTTAACGGAACGACCTTCTAAATCAAAATCTGCAGATATATTTTGCCGCCGAAGCTCGTAAGCGAGTCTGCGACAAAAAGATTTACCGGCTTCATCCGCGTAAATCACAGCGATATCGGGAATGGGTTGTACCGCTTCTTTTTGACTCTCTAAAAGCATTGTCAGTCGCTCAAAACCCATACCCATGCCAAAACCTGGCGTTGGTTTTCCGCCCAGCTCTTCGAACAAATGGTCGTAACGACCGCCGCCACAAATCGTGCCTTGAGCACCAATGTTATGACTGACAAACTCAAAACAGGTACGGTTGTAATAGTCGATGCCGCGAACGATATGAGGATTAATTTTAAAATCGACAGACAGGTTTTTGAGACCACTTTGCACGCCGCTAAAGTGATCCTGACAAGCCTGACATAAATTATCGAGTTGTGTTGGTAATGTTTTGGCAATCTCTTTACAAGTTTCAACTTTACAGTCGAAAATCCGCAGAGGATTGCGTACCATTCGCCGTTGACAATCAGGACAAAGACGATCTTTTACCTTCGAAAGTTCTTCTGTTAACTTTTCACGAAAAGGCGGTCGACATACATTACAACCAATGCTGTTAATAAAAAGTTCCAAGTCACTAATCTTTAGCTTTTTAAAGAGGAGTGCTTGCATCGAAATCACTTCAACATCGGCTTCAGGTCCTTCAACACCATAAATTTCAAGTCCAAATTGATAGTGTAAGCGAAATCTACCTTTTTGTGGTCGTTCATGACGAAACATCGGCATGAAGTAGTAAAGTTTTAAAACGGGATTGTCGTGAAGCCAGTTATGTTGAATGACAGCTCTAGCAACAGAGGCCGTTCCTTCGGGTCTTAGAGTTAAACTGTCACCGTTACGATCTAAAAAAGTATACATTTCTTTTTCAACAATATCTGATGTCTCACCCACACCTCTTTGAAATAGGCTTGTAGACTCAAGTTCTGGAGTAATGACGGCAGCAAAGCCAAAACGCTCATAAAGATTGCGAATGCGCTTTTCTACGTGCCGCCAAAGATGAATATCTTTACCGCCGATATCGTTCATTCCTCTAATTGACTGAAACTTCATTCGGCTAGAATGCCACGATGGCCGCCACTAGTCAAAATTCTAGAAAAGAAGGCCTGCTTTTGACAGCTATAGCATAAAGGCCTATCTTTGTTCCTATGCCGAAAATCAATCTACAATTTGACTCTAAAAGCTCCGCTGCCGAAGTTTATAACAAGGTAAAGGGGTTTTTAACCACTGATGAGGGAATCAAAAAGCTCGATTCTAAACTCACCTTTTCATTTTCTGACCCAGAGATGAAAGGAACGGCAAAAGGTGGTGGGTTTTCTGCCGATCTTCAGGTCGAGAGTAAAGATGTTGGCTGTAAAGTCAATTTGGCTGTCGACCTTTCCTTCTTGCTCACACCCTTTAAAAGTAAAGTGGAAGAAGTTTTACAGAGGAAGATCAGTAAGCTCTTAGGATGATTATGGCTAAACCCGCCAAGTCAAAAGTGAAAGCCAAAACGAAACCAAAACCTGTTAAAGCACGCCGAAACGGTGGTGCTAAATCCCGATCTGTTAGCAAATCCGTCAAAGCCGAAGTCGTTGAGGTTGAGCCAAGTGAAGTAGTAGAGGCAGAGATTCTCGATGCTGAACCGATTGAAGCGACTGACACCAAAGCCATCGCTCCCACTGATCCCGTCACCGCCTATTTAGCAGAGATCCGTCGATACCCTCTGTTGTCAAAAGAACAAGAATACGACCTGGCGGTAAAATATCACACGAATCGTGATCCCGCGGTGGCGCAAGTGTTAGTAACTTCCAATCTCCGCTTTGTAGTAAAAATTGCTGCCGAATATTCCAAATTCGGAGCGCGACTTATCGATTTGATTCAAGAGGGTAATGTTGGCCTCATGCATGCGGTACGCGAGTTCAATCCTTACAAAGGAACGCGTCTGATCACCTATGCGGTGTGGTGGATACGCGGTTATATCCGCGAATATCTCTTGCGCCAGTACTCTATGGTGAAAATTGGAACGACTCAGGATCAGAAAAAACTTTTTTATAACCTAGCCAAAGAAAAAGAAGCGATTGAATCTGAAGGCCTCGTTGCAGACACCAAACTTTTAAGTTCGCGGCTGGGTGTAAAAGAAAAAGATGTCAAGATCATGCAAGCACGTATGGGATCAAAAGACATAAGCTTGGATGCCCCCATCGACGCCGAGTTGAAAACAAGTTTGTTGGACTTACAGACTGATAGTGAAGGTGTTTCCATCGATGATCAGTTAAGTCTACTTGAACAAATAGAGTTGCTGAAAAAAAACATTGATAAAATCCGCCCGACTCTTAACGAAAAAGAATTATATCTGTTAGAACACCGTCTACTTGCCGACAGCCCCATCACATTGCAAGATATCGGCGATAAATATCAAATTACTCGCGAGGCCGTTCGCCAAATGGACGCTCGCCTGATCAACAAACTGAAGAATATGTTTGTTGATCAGGAGGGTTGATTATCTTCCGGCGTTGGGTCCTGTTGCGAAAGACTTGAAGACAGTTTCAAGTATGGAGCCTTTAGTGCGAAGTAGTGCGATTTGGTTCTGTTGTTCAGTAGTCCGCTGTTTTGCTGGAATTTTTTCCAACTCACCATACTCCCGGCGAATTTTAGCGTGCAGACCTATTGTTAAGTTTGCAAGATAAGGATCCTGAAACCTTGGCGGAACTCCGTAAACAGTTGTTTCATCACGATCAGTACTCGTTTTGACTTTAAATTGTACCGCGTGTGGATCGGCCGCAGGGATTGCCAAGACTGTCATTTCACTCTCGATCGCTTCGGAATTCCTTGTCATACGACCGGCGGTGGAACCATGATAACGATCAACAATACTACTAATTGTGTACGCGCCTCTAATAAGGCCAGTTAGCTCGTTTAACGCCTTTTCCTTGTCACCCATTACTTCTGGGAAAGTTAAAATATTCCCGGGCAAGTCTTGAGTACGATCCACTTCATCAGGCATCGAATCAAGAACTTTAACAAGATAAGCACCACCGGAGTCCTTTTGGATATCTAAAATAATACCAAACACTAATCTATCAAGTGCCCCATAAAGGAACTGTTTCCGATTTGTTGGCTCATCAAGATAATGCGGGTGAAAGTTCTTCATCAATTGAATTTGATTACGCACTTCGCGAAGCAGGAGAGTGTCTGGAATAAGTCGATCCAAATCCCAGTTAAGGCCGATCACATCATACACGGCATCTTTGCCATGTGATGTCTGGAGATCAACGGCTCTGGCGACGTTAAAGATAACGTCGCTTTTCTCTAAACCAATTTCACTTATTGAGTAGCTATGTTTACCAGAACTTGTTTTCACAGATTCGTAGCCACTTTCCTTCAAGTGGTTTTGCGCAAGTGGGCTAGAACAGCTGACGATAAATTCATCTCTAGACAAACCACTACCGGCTTTCTCGGAACGAATCCTATTACGAATATCATTTAATTTTACAAGCTCAAATCTTTCACCTTTTTTTCCCACACAATGACGATCCGGTTTGAAATAAAGTTGCTTAAAGAAATCAAAGCTACGAACAGCAGCCGCACTAAAGCCTTTGTCTGCAAACCTTCCCTTATTGTCCTCGTCCATCCAAGTTTTTAAATCAGATGAATAAGAATCCACAGTTTTATATTTTTCAAAGAACTTATCACCGGAGTATTGGCTTGCGATTGTGATTCGCCATGTATCGTAAAAGTCTTTTAGACGCCAAAAATAATCGGCGGTCCTACCGGAGTCCACACTACCCGCTAACACTCGACCATCGACACTAAACTGCTTGTCGAACTTGTGGTTAGACATGAGGTAGTCCATTTCATATCTTTTGATGAGATGGTTCACGACATCAAGCGGGGTTGATCCCGAGTCGAATTGCAAACACATTGGATCTAATCGATAAGCTTCATTGATATCCTCATCCGAACAATAAGAAAAGGGATGCATGCTATCGTAACTGATCTTTATCTTGTTGAAGTCAAAGTTTGCTCTTAATGATTTAGTCGTATCAAAGGCCACGGCCTTACTTAAATCTAAATTATCACCATTAAAGGCATCTCTTGGTAGAATCTTTCCTGCATATCCATAAAGTATAGCAGCAACCTCATACTTTCCGGGCATCTCAAGTTCATTCGCAAATGGTGAAAGATAATCCATCACCGCTGCGGTTTCTACTTTTATACCGTTGGTTTTCTTATCGCTCCAATAATTACGGGCATCGGTAGATCCGCGGAAATTGTGGCGAAGACCTAAGTTGTGGCCGAGCTCATGCACTAACGAACTTACAAGCATACTTTCGGATAAGGATTCTACACACGGTTCAATTGCCGCAAGCTCTCCAGCGGAATCCCAAAGACTTTGTTTGACCAATAAATCTTCGTAAGAAGTAATCTGCTCTTTATATTTGGTAACGACAGCGTCGACACCTGAACATTTTGTGGGATTAGCTTTAACACGAGCAACAAGATTAGCGGCGATTGTTTCAAAGGTATTACATTCTTTATCATCAGTCGTAAAATCCACACCTTTTTCAGAGTAAATTCTTCGATCTTTGATGCAAAGATAATTACCTTTATAGACCCCCAACTGACTGCGAATATAATTTCTCAAAAATCGCGTGTAAATGCCTCTGATTGAAGTAAGTTGGATATTCGCCGTAGCTGATATGATTTCTCCTGTAAATGGATCGACAATAGAGGGTCCGACGCCGATGAGAGATCCTGTGGATACACTCTCAATAATATTGATAATATTGTAGCGAATATCGCCTAAGCTAACATCATCTTTGATGTCTGTTTTAAGTTCAAATTTCATGGGAATGCCGGCCATACGGAAAGCATCTTCCCACGATTTAACAGCTTTTGCGGCTAACGCCCTAACTTTAACATCGTGAACTGAGATGTCAGAAAATCTGAAAGTTAGCAGCTTTTTCTTGGGATCAAATCGTGAGATGTGAGTGTAACGATCAATGTCGCCCTTACGGTCGTTTTGGTGGTTTGAAATGACCTCGCGCAAAGACGCAAAAAAGCCAAAAATCTTTTCGTCCTCTTTAAAATAATTTCTCGGTTCATAAGTTCGCTTGTTGGTCGTTTTGAGAAACGCATATTTTACAACCATTTGATTGGTTTCTTGTCCAGGCATCGGCTTTTGTAGAGTCAAGGCAAAGTAATCATTTCCATCTACGTCCTTATCCACCTCAACCGCGATGACAGCGGCACCATCGATGGAATAAGAGAATGCTGGAGAATAGGCTTCTTTAACAGCTAGAGCGACATAAGGTCTTTGTTTCCAAAAGCGATTGGTATTAGTAATTTCTTTTAAGTCATCAGTGGGATCAATTGCAAAATCGTACCATGAGCGTACGGGCATACTCATCACGGTATTCTTGTTAATATCTTTATCTTGCACTCTTTCGTCAACGTTTTGATTAATCGCTAAAATTGAATTCTCGTACTTAACGAATTTAATTTTTTGTGCTTTTCTCGAACGAAAGTCTTGTGCCACTTCCCACCCGACAAGAGCATTCCATTTATCTTCTGTCTTTACGATAGTTTCAGCAAAGTACCACTCTCCTTCGAACAGAGATGATTCAAAGACATCGGTAACCGCGGCGTAGGAGAACTCTCGACAACGCTTTTCATCAACTTTGAAATGGTTTGACTCCTCTTTAGTCTTAACAGTTAATTCGACTAGCTGTTTAGTCTTCTCTTGATTCCGGTTAAGCTGATTTGCGACATCAATATAAGTAATGGGGCAACCAATAAGAATTACCGAATAAAGATTCTCCTCTTCGCCTCTGTCATTTTTGGTTTTACCAACAATTTTCCCTGCTCGCTTTTCATATATCGGAATGTGGCTTTCCGGTACAATCTTCCGCACTAAAATATTCTTTGCGGTAAATTCGTACTTCAGTGGGTAGCTCTCATTCTCTTTTCCAACGATCTCCAAAGCTTTTTCACCACTTGAGTTTGTATAGCTTTCTAAAAGTTTAGACGTCGTCGTATAATCAACGATGTTAACAATATTATTTAAGTATTTTGTTTTCCCGACAATTAATTCGTTTGCAGCGCTAACTTGAGCTTTCAAATTTTCTGAGTTCTTTGTTTTAAACTTAGTTGTCGCAAGAGTATCTCGTTTTCCTTCAAAATCAGAGATTTTAAATAAATTCTTACCCTGTCCCTGAGCAAAATACTCACTCCGCTTTTCCGTGCAGGCGACAATGGCGGTTGTTGCCAACATTGCAGTGACAAGATTGAAATAAATTTTTTTGTGATCCATAAAAATACTCCTAAACACTGAGTCCTATACTTAAAGCTATAAACATTTTTTCATTTAAAAATAAATTTGTGTTTTCTGATCTTCTATCTTGGCTACCAAACTGCAGATTCAACATGATATTGCGATTAAATTGATAACCGACGTCGGTAAATATATTGTAATTTTGACTGTAGGTATTGTAGATGTTATTTCCTGTGTAAAAGGTCGTCCCAAGACCGATAGACGTTTGCTGACGAAGACCGAAAGATCTTCTTAACATGAGAGAATTTATCAAATAGGATTTTTCATTGTAAACAGTTCCAGCTGGATCGGCGGTGTCCCACTTGTAATTGTTAAATCCCAAGGTGTTGGAAAACATAAAGTCGACATAAACAAAACGTTTAAATAGTGTGAGTGTTCCAAAAACTCCGGCGCGCATTCCCGCAAATTGTGATGACTCAGACGTGGGAAGTGTAATGCCAACGGTATAACTAATGTTCATGTCTTTATTTTGATTTGTCCATAAACTGCGATCCGAGAAATAAATGTCGGAGTTCATGGCGCCTTGATAACTGTCATCGTCGGCATATTGCACCAGCGAGTAAAAATATTTTGAGCGAAAGCCAACTGCTTTTGTCGAAGTGAAGTTGTAGTTGGCATTCAGCGAATACAACGCCATGGGGTCTTGGCCTTCGATAGTATCGAGCGGCTTTTGATAAGCTGAAGTAAACATGATCTCTACTGTGTTAGACCGCCCACGCTGCATGGGATTCATTGCAGTTATCAACGTGGCTTCTTTGCTAATAGGTTTAGGTGGCGTTTGGTTTTCAGTTTTTGTTTGAACCGGGACGTCTTGAGCTTGTGGTTTTGCTTGGTTTTTTACCTGAGGTTTTTCTTGTGTTCGAAATTGCGCTTTTAGCGACTTCGGGCGCACACGTTTTGCCAGTTTAGCCGGAGATTTCTGTTGGCGTAGCTCGGCACTCGCGTCTACCGCCGCAAAATATGAAAAAACGATAAGTATTTTCACCACTTGGTTAAACAAAAACACTCCTCTTACTAGAGTCCGCTCATTTATTTGCACTATAAATGCCAGCAAGAGTGGGAATATAGGCTAGCTGGACCAGCGATGAAGTGTTTAAGTTTTTTACAGTCATGACATAAATTGCATGGCAAATTCGTAATATCGTTGCCTTTACTAAAAAAGATCTCGCAAAATCCGAAATACATAATGTGCAAAACGCTTCCGTTCCAGAGGAAACATTTGTAGTTGCTGTATTGTCGAAATCAAATATTCTACAGCGGCAAATCTTAAAGCATCTCAAAAATGATGCTTACGATTTCCTATTTTGCGACAAGCCGGAAAAGCTCCCACAAAAATGCAATGTCATCTTTATTGACGTCAGTTTTTTTTCCGACAAGACTCGCGAAAGTATTCGTAAACTTAAAGAAGAGTTTTTAAAAACACCCTTAATTGCCATTGGACCTCCAGCCCAGGAAACCTATCATCCACCTGAGAAACTAAGAAGACTAGGAGTTCAGGAGTACTTTGAACGCGTAGATATCTGGCAAAATGCACCCTACATTAGTGAGCGAATTATTTTCTATTCCCAGGAGACGCCTGCGCAAGCGCGAAAGCAAGCGCGACGCCAAAAGCGCTTGCAAACGAAAAAACCAGAACTAATCCTGGTAGGCGCTAGCACAGGCGGCCCCGAAGTTTTACCGACGCTACTGGAAAACATGCCGGCCGACTGCCCACCGGTTGTTCTCGTTCAACATATTGATCACAAATTTGCCGAAAGTTTCTATCACAAAATGTGCGACGCCTCAGGCTTAGCCGCCTCTGAAGTCGCCGACGGAAAAATTATCGAGCCAGGTCACCTTTATATGCCGACAGGCGAGTACCATGTCGGGATTAGATTGTCGGCAGGAAAACTTGTTCTCTTCACTGACACAAGAAAAACCGGGCCACACCGCCCTAGTATCGATTTCTTGTTCGATTCCTGCAGTCAAATTGAAGTACCCTTGTGTGCGGTGTTAATGACAGGACTGGGCGCCGACGGTTCCAGAAGCCTCGCCGTCCTCAAGAAAAATGGCGCCTTCACGATGGTGCAAGACAAAAATTCTTCGGCTGTTTTTGGTATGCCCGAAGAAGCCATAAAACTTGGCGCCGCCCAGTTTGTGGGAAATCCAATGCAATTACGCCATCAAATTATAAAATTAATTTCTTAAGATGCTTCTAGTTCTGCTTCCGCGAAAAACTGTGACAGTTTTGCTCGCAAACGCGCAATGGCTTGAGCATGAACTTGAGAAACTCGACTCTCAGTAACTCTTAAGATTCGGCCAATCTCTTTCAAATTTAAATCTTCATAATAGTAAAGAGAAAGAACCAAGCGCTGACGCTCTGGTAACTCTTCGATAGCGCGAGTGACCATTTCCTTAACAGTTTTTAAATTAAGTTCGTTAAAAGGATTATTGAACTTACAACCCTCTAATAAATTAAGAATTGATTTTTTATCTACTGAACTAAAACTTGATTGCTCATCGATAGACAGAATGCTAACCGGTCGGACCTCGTTAAGAAGATCGTAAAACTGTTCGACGGTCATCTTTAATTCAAGTGCAATTTCTTCGTCAGTCGCTGCTCGACCAAGGCGCGTTTCCAATTCAATAAGTGTACGATCTAGTAATTTTGCTTTGTCACGAACAGAACGTGGTACCCAATCTTGCGCGCGAAGCTCATCGAGAATAGATCCACGAATCCTAAATTCCGCGTAGGTTTTAAATTTATTATCGCGAGAAGGGTCGTATTTCTCAATGGCATCCATTAAGCCAATCACACCACTTGAAATTAGGTCATCGAGTTCAATATTAGAAGGAAGCCGAACCGCAATTTTCTGAGCAATAAATCTGATGAGTGGAGCGTACTCCATTATCAGTTGGTCTTTTTGCTCTGGTGTTAATTTTGTGGGATGTTCTTTATATTTTTTTAGCAGGTTACTGCCATTTGAATTCGACATTAAATCCTCACGTGTAAATATAGTTTAGCAAAAGCAGAACATCCCTAAAAGTCCATAAATTTCATGCCAACACGATTTAGGCCATCTCTAATATTTGCTGCCAATAAAATTGAATGTTACCCGTTGGCTCCTCCATAACGTCCATTGCACCCAAGCTCTCAGAGATTCTCATAATGGGACGATTAGAAGGTGCAAACATATTTGACAGTGCTACAAGCTGCTGGCCTCTCAGAGCACGACTCAAATCGGGGTCATAGGGAACAAAACCCTTATAGTCGAGGCCAACATCTAGAAATCGTGAACTCACATCACTTAGCCGTTTAAAGACAGCAAGACCTTCGGCCTCGTTACGAACTTGATTACTAATTATAGAGAAATGACGACCCTTATATTTTTGATTTTGCACTTTTATAAGAGCGTAAGCATCCGTTAGTGAAGTTGGATCTGGAGTAACGACCACACATATCTCCTGTGCCGCAGAATTCAAGTGTAAAACATTGTCGTCAATACCAGGTGCTGTGTCGATTAACATATAGTCAAATTCATATTGAAGCTGTGACATTTGGTCTATGATGTTTCGTCGTTGAAACTTATTTAGATATTGCAATTCATAGATACCGCTACCACCCGGGATAAGAAAAATGTTCGGGTGCACTTCCATCAACACTTCATTGATGGTTTTGCGATTGGTAATCACATCGTGAATACTACCAGAGGCTCTTTTACCAAAAACGATATCCACATTTGCCATAGCAAAATCGCCATCGAGAATCAAAACTTTCTTGCCCTGTCTTGCCATATGAACCGCAACATTCGATAAAAGAACAGTTTTACCGACACCACCTTTACCAGAAGTAAAGCTTACTGTTCTCGTCGTTTTCCGCCTCGCTTTGGATTGTAAAAAAACCGAACTCATTTTCTCCTCTTTCTACTCTTGTTTGGTTAGGTTAAACATCAAATCTAATACTCGTTCTTTAATTGCAATTTCATAGTCCTCAGGAATTTTAGGTCCAATGCCAAGCGAATGGATCGGCACCGCAAATTTCTTTTGGAAGTTATAGAAGATTCCGTGATGAAAGGATTCGTCGACACACGTGAAGATTACGTCGTTAAAAGCAAGCGGTGTATAACGTCTTCCCATTTCAAACGCTTCACTGTCGCGACAAGTTGCTGACTGCACGTAGTGGACAGTCGAGGAAACGGTTTTTGGAGGTAAATACTGGCGTGCCAACTGTAGCTCTTGTGGGTTTTTAAGGGGCAACCCTGGAAAATCCACTAAGATACAATCGATATTCTTAAAACGCTGTAAGTATTGCTCCCAATCACCTTGCGAACGCAAAACTCCAAAAGGTACATTAAGGATCTTCGCTAGAATTTTTAGTTGTTCCGCGGCGCCGATTTTTAGGTTGTCAGCAGTCAAAATTGCAATATTTAATTTCTTATTGATAACGAGGTGACTTGCAAATTTGATTAGCGCCGACGTTTTACCCTGCCCAGTGTTTCCAACAAATGAATGGACGCGTCCATAAAAAGGATCTTTGGACACGTTGATAAAATCTAGCAAGTTTCTATACAACCACGCCTCAACAAGAGAGCGATCACGAATCTGCACGGGCGTTAGAGATTTTTGTGCTGCTTGAACCAACTCGACGGCATTGTCCTCAGATATTCCGATGGAGACAAGTTTTTCAAAGAGAAAGCTTAATTCGTAGGAAATTCCCCAATTAGCTCCCGGGTGGAAACTCATTGGCGAACTAGCTGACTGTTGGTAGTTTTCGATAACACCCTTTAGTCGGCCGATTTCCTCGGTAAGTTGCTTGATCTGACTCTCCTCTTTTACTTGCGGTCTTTCAATAGGCTTCGCTGCTGGTTCTGCCCTTTGCACGTGGCGAATACGTTTAGCATGTTGATCCATTAGATCATCGCTCGAAGCCGACTCATTCATGAGTTCGTCATGTAAAATCTTAGATAAAAGAGTTTTAACGTTCTTACCGACGGCGCCCGATTCCATACGCTCTCCTTCATCTGTGATATCAACATAAGGAACCTTGGTTGTTGGCTTACGTTTCTTTTGTTCATTTTCCTTTTCGCTTATAAATTCTTCGAACGCATTTTCAATAAATTCTTTTTGGCGACGAGCTGAGGCCTGGGCAAATTTACGCTTTTCATTTTCACTAAGCTTAGCTTCAGCAAATTTTTTCTTTTTAAGAGTGTTTTCACTCACTGCAGCTGTAACTTCAACGCTGCCTTTACCTAAGAGACCAAAACTCTTTTGATTGCCTTTGGCCGACAAGATAATGGCATCAGGTCCCAGATGGGTTTTCACCATTTCAAGAGCTTCACGCATGGTACTAGCTTCAAATTTTTTAACCTGCATTGTCCAACTCCACGACACCTACGGAACGCACCTTCGCATCCGATGAAATTTCACTATGAGAAATCACCGAAAGCTGCGGTATGAACCGAGAAGTTAGTTTATAGATATGTCTGCGGGCCGTAGGACTAGTAAGTACAACAGGCTGGCCGGCCACCTCGGGATGAGATTCTATTGTTTTTGAAATTTCGGAAATTAATTTTTGTGCTGTCAGAGGATCCATAACCAATTGCACACCCTGCTCGGTTTGGATCAAAGAGTTTGCAACTAATGATTCCAGCTTCGAAGAAAGCGATATCACTGAAACGTGTCCTTTCGGATCAACAAAGCGAGAAGTAATAGCTCTTGCCATGGCTTTGCGTACAGCTTCAGTTAGAACCTCAAGATCCTTCGATTTCGGCGCCTCGTCGGCAAGTGTTTCAAAAATAGTGAGCATGTCGCGAATGGAAACGCCTTCCTTAAGAAGGTTTTGCAATACTTTTACAACGCCACCAAGTGGTAACACCTCGGGAATAAGTTCCTCGACGACCTTTGGGTAGTTCTTTTTAAAGTTTTCAATTAAAGCTGAAGCTTCTTGGCGACCCAAAAGTTCGTGGGCGTGCGAACGAACAATTTCAGTAATGTGGGTTGCCATGACCGTCGGGATGTCGACGACAGTGTAACCCGCAATCTCTGCTTGTTCCTTCTGTGATTTAGTCACCCAAATCGCATCCAAGCCAAACGCGGGCTCCGTCGTTGGGATACCGTTAATTTTGTCAGAAACGTTTCCGGGATCCATCGCCAACAGGTAATCAGGTTTCAGTTTGCCATTGGCAACTTTGTTACCTTTAATGAGAACGCGATATTCACCTGGTTCTAGTTGTAAATTATCTCTGATATGAACGCTTGGTACGACAATACCAAGATCGACAGCGAATTGTTTCCTGATACTCACGATTCGTTCAACAAGATCACCCGTCTGATCAGACTCAACGGCGTTAATGAGCGCGTAACCAACTTCAAGTTCGATAAGATCAAGTGGTAAAAGGTTCTCGACCTTTTCTTGCGTCGGCTTAAGAGCGTTCTCTTCGGCCTCTTTGCGTTTACGTTCTTTTTCTTCACCGTGATATCTATCGAGAACCCAACTCAGTCCGCCTAGGAAACCACCCATGATAAAAAATGGCAATGTGGGGAGTCCCGGTACCAAACCTAAAACAGTGAGAACGGCGCCAGAAATTCCCACGGCGCGAGGATGAATCAATAACTGCCTAATCACTTCCTTACTAACGTTATTGGCACTAGCACTCCTAGTGACAACCATACCTGCTGCAGTTGAAATGATGAGCGCTGGAATTTGCGTCACCAAGCCGTCACCTATTGTTAGCATTGTGTAATATTTTGCAGCTGTTGAAAGATCTAAACCCTTTTGTAAGGTACCGATTAAAAGACCACCAATGATGTTAACTAAAGTAATGATGATGCCCGCGATGGCATCTCCTCTAACGAACTTACTAGCACCATCCATGGCTCCATAAAAGTCTGCTTCTTCTTCGATTTCTTTGCGACGACGACGAGCCTCATCCTCGGTGATAAGACCAGCGTTTAAATCGGCGTCAATTGACATTTGCTTTCCAGGCATCGCATCTAACGTGAAGCGCGCTGCAACCTCTGCGATTCGACCAGAACCTTTGGTGATAACAATAAAGTTGATCACAACTAATATGATGAAAACAATCAAACCGATAACATAGTTACTACCAACGACAAAGTTACCGAAGGCACTGATCACTTGCCCTACGGCTTGCGGCCCTTCATGACCATGTGAAAGAATAAGTCTGGTCGTAGCGACGTTTAGAGAAAGTCGCAATAACGTGGTGATTAATAGAAGACTTGGAAATACACTGAAGTCGAGAGATTTATTAATATAGAGGGCGACAAGTAAAACAAGAATACTAATAGCTAACGATAACGTGAGCGAGAGATCTAGCAAGAAAGGCGGCATCGGAATAATCATGACGGCTAAGATTCCGATCAAACCCACTGCCATCAGTAAATCCGTGTTGCGTGTGAACTTTTCAAATTTCTTCAGAAATTGAAAAAGATCTTCCATCTAGTTAAGCCCTTTCCTTTTAAGCTTAAATACGTACGACAGAACTTCTGCTACGGCCGTATAAAGTTCACGAGGTATAACCTGTCCAACTTTTAAAGTTTTAAAAATAGTTCGCGCGAGCGGTTTATTTTCTACCATAGGAATGTTGTTGGCTCTGGCAATCTCTTTTATTTTCTCAGCAATAAAGTCCGCACCCATTGCGATAATCTTTGGAGCTGCCATGGCTTTCATATCATATTTTAGAGCGACGGCGATGTGGGTGGGGTTTGTTACAATTACATCGGCTTTAGGCACTTCACTCATCATGCGCTTTTGAGCGATTTCCTTTTGACTACGGCGAATGCGGGCACGAATTAGCGGATCACCCTCTCGAGACTTCATTTCGTCTTTAATCTCTTGCTTCGACATACGCATGGCTTTTTCTAGCTCCCAGCGCTGAAAAAAATAGTCAGCTCCGGCAAGCACCGTTAAGAAGACAACAATCGAAGTCATTAGTTTTATAAAAACCGTTCCCGTGTAAGACAAAAGCTGCGGAATAGAGTAGTAACTCAAAACGGGTATCACCTTTAACTCATCTCTCAAAACAAGATAAGCAACACCACCGACAAGCAAAACCTTAACAATGGATTTGGCGCCTTCAATCAATGATTTTAAGCTGAATATGCGTTTAAATCCCGCCACAGGATCAAGTCGATCCCATTTAAGTTGCAAAGCCTCTTCGTTAGATAGAAAACCGATTTGAACTACCGACGACAAAAGGGATGCTAAAACAAATAAACCCATTAATGGGCCTAAAATCATCAGCGTTCTCACAGCGATAAACTTAAAAATATCCGCATGAATTCCTTCGCGAACTGAAAGCACCAAAGCCCTTCCAAAAGCTTCATTAAAAATCAAATAGATTTGTTGAATGACAAACTTTCCTAAAACCCAAAAGCAAAGCATGAGCGCAAAAAGTAGAAACACGGAACCGAGCTCACGTGTTTGAGCCACCTGTCCGCGCTTACGAAACTCTTCCCTTCTTAGGGGCGTTGCTTCTTCTGTTTTGTCACCATCATCATGCTCAGCCATAAAGTCCTATTAAAAAGTCCTTACTATCTCGAAAACCTTCGTTGTCATTAAACTTAATAAATCTTGAATCTCGTGGACAAATAGCGGCAATGCCAAAGCAAGAGTCGCAAAGCCCACTAGAATATTCACCGGCATACTTGTTACAAGAACGTTAATTTGTGGCACTGCCCGACCAATGATTCCCATCGCCAAATTCATAAACAACACCGACACCATCACGGGCGCCGCCATTTTGATCCCAATAACTGTAACTTGAGTAACAACGATAGACATTTGGTTCATTGCCGAAAAATCCAAAGTCAATTTAGTAATCGGAACCAGCTCAAAAGTTCTGAGTAATCCAGAAATAAAAAAGTGGTGACCATTGATGAACAAAAAGAAAAGTGATCCCAACATTACTTTAAATTGCTCAACGGAGCTGCCTTCCATATTAAGACTAGGATTAAACAGCTGACCACTGGTTAAACCCATGCTAACTGCAATGATCTGACCTGCAATTGCCAGAGCAAAAAAGAAAAGTCGGCAAAGGAAACCAATAGATAAACCTAAGATAACTTCCTTCATCGCCAAGAGAATTATGTAGTTCGAATCTATGCCTATGCTTAACTTATTCCAACCAACAAGAGGAAAAAGTACAAAACTTACTACCAGAGCACTTAAAACCTTTACAGGAACAGGAACATTCTCAGAGCTAAAAATAGGCCATGATACAAAGAAAGCAAGAGTTCGCAGGAACACCAGGATGAAACCCAACATTTCTATCTCTGAAAATTTATAGATATCTAGCATCTACTTCCTTACCATAGTTGCAATGTTATCGATGAGATTCGTCGTGTAAGTTGTCATGATATCGATCATCCAAGGTCCGGCTACAACAAGGACCACAGCAATAACCACCAGTTTGGGAATAAAGGTCAGGGTAGCCTCGTTGATTTGAGTCACTGCTTGAAAAATACTGACGGCGATACCTGTAACAAGTGCAGCAATCAAAAGAGGTGCCGCCAACATTGCCGAAGTTCTAAGTGCATCTTGTCCTAATTTCAAAACTAAATCTTCACCCACGCCTTAACCTCATCCGAAACTTTTAACCATTGAACCAATGAGAAGTCCCCAACCATCTACTAAAACAAACAACATAAGTTTAAATGGAAGCGAGATTACAACTGGTGGCAACATCATCATACCCACCGCCATAAGCACACTGGCGACCACCATATCAATAACAAGAAATGGTAAGTATAAAATGAAACCAATCTGAAAAGCTGTTTTTAGCTCTGAAATGATAAAGGCTGGAACTAACACCGTTGTTGGAACATCGGCCCTAGTTTTAGGTTTTCCTAACTTTGAGAGAGAAACGAATAACGTCAGGTCGGTATCACGAGTTTGATTGAACATGAATGTTCTTAGTGGGGCCAATGCCTTTTCAAGAGCAACTTCCTGTTTCATTTTTCCATCGAGATAAGGAGTCAATGCGTTCGAATTAATCTCTGAAAAGACAGGACCCATAATAAATAAAGTCAAAAATAGAGCGAGACCTATAAGCAATTGATTGGGTGGCATCTGTTGCGTGCCGAGGGCCTGGCGCAAAAACGAGAGCACGATAATGATTCGAGTGAAACTCGTCATTAAGATCAGGATCGCAGGGGCCAACGTTAAAACCGTTAATAACAAAATAACTTTGATGGCATTAACAGTTTCAGTTGGGGAGTCGGCAGATTTCAAACCGAAGTTCACGCTAGGTAGAGTAAGCCCTTGCGCGTAAGATGGCGAAGTCACAAAGAGCGTAACCATCAAGAATAAAAATGCCGAAATAACCTTCAACGAAATTTTCATATTAGATCGTTCTCATGTCCTTAAGTTTTTCTTTTACAAGATCCTTAATACCACGAATACTGTAGTTCTCATTTTGTTCTGAAACTTGTGGTTTTCCATAGGCGCGAATACCGCGAGCGGTGGAGTTCGCAATTTCCACTTTATCTGGTTTAGCGGCCGGCAAGGCATAAGCGGCTGGCTCTCTTTCTTCGAGAACGCGCATTGAATTAGAGAAGCTTGCGGGAAGTTCTTCGGGAAGCTCTTCATCTAACAATGAAAGAGTTTTAATTGGTGTAATCGCGTGATCAGTTATTCCAACCAATATTGATTCACCGGCAACACGAATAATCGCCAAACTTTTCTTGGGAGCTAAATAGTGTTGAGTGATAACTTTAATTTGGCTATTTTTAAGATTTTTCTTAGCTACTCTCGTCCACTGTTTCGCTACCACGCCCATCACTAGAGCAAAAGCGAGTATGCCAGTCAGGGCGACCGCCAATTTAACAAATGGATTTCCTAAGGTAGATGCCTTGGGTTTACTTTTTGTAAGAACTGGAATTTTTGATTCTTCTGTCTGTACTGTCACCGATGGAGCTGATTCAGAAGCCACGGGAGTGTCCTTTCTGTCAGTAATTTCTGCTGCGCTAGTAGTTGTCGCTACCGCTGGCGTTTCTTTTGTTTCATTTGGCAAATTAACTTCTTCGGGCATGGCTTCTTCTTTTAAATCTTTTGCAACTTCAGATCTAAGAGATGGAGGAAGTACTGGCACAGCATCAAGCATTGCTGCCTTAGAAACCAATTTCGATTTTGGTTCATCGAGTTTTATGCGCAGTATATTACCTTGAGCCGTGATGTTCATGTTATTTCGATAAGTAGTGGCTGGAGTGTTTTTCTTTAATATAAGACGTGTACGTAAAGTATTTTTACCCACCTGATAAGTAAAAACACTTTTCACATTTTCATTATTTACTTCGTTGGTTTTGGTCCCTTGAGGTAAAAAACCATTTGGAATATCTACCTGAACCGTCTCATTGATAAAATTCGTATTGACGTCACTGGCATTGATGAAGCTATCAAAACTAAGATCAACGTAAAACGAACCGTTTTGGCGATAACTTTTTACATCGCGAAGGATGCTTTTAGCATTTGCCGTTAAAGTTGTACACGCGATTAAAAAAGCGCATAAAAGTCTTATCACCGCTCCCCCTTATTATTTTAACTGCTCAACACGTTCTTTTTGCGAGATGATGTCTGTTAAGCGCACACCGAATTTTTCGTTAACAACAACAGCTTCACCACGGGCAACTAGCTTGTCATTGACCAAAACCTCAAGTGGTTCGCCCGCGAGTTTACTCAACTCGATGACACTTCCTTGACCAAGATTTAGTAAATCGCTAACAACCATTTTTGTGCGACCTAATTCAACGGTAACACGCAATGGAATATCAAGGATCAACTCCAAATTGCGATCCTTAGTCGCATTACCAGTACTCGGTGCATCTCCACCCGATCCTCCACCGGTAATTCCTTCTAAGCTCGCCGATAGTTCATCTTTGGGCGCAGCATTTTGTCCAGCCATCTAACACCTCACTCCTTAACTGTATCTGTAACCTGCATGGCAATCGTGCCATGGTTAATTCCGTAATAACCTTTAAACTTTGGTACACCTTCAATTTGAATTAATAGTTCACTGTTGGCATCCTGACTAAGAGGAATCACGTCACCTATTTTAAGACCTGTAAGGTCCTGAAGATCGATTTCCGTGTGACCTAAATGTACTTTTAGATCAACTTCAGTCTTCATCAATTGCTCTACGAAATTTTCTTTCCAAATATTTTTATCTGCTTGATCGGCTTCAACTTGAAATCCTGTCGATAGTTTTTGCTTGATCGGTTCAATCGTCGCATAGGGGATTACTAGAGTGATCGTGCCGTTAGCGTTCTCTAGCTCGACGTCGAAAGTAGAAGCAATAACCACATCAGTGGGAGGAACAATACCCACAAACTGTGGATTCACTTCAGTTCGAACAAAACTACAGTCGATTTTTTCAACCGAGGTCCAGGCGTTTTCAAGATCTGTAA
>CAYPZY010000007.1:20255-23328 GCA_964415155.1 uncultured Bdellovibrionales bacterium | reverse complement strand
ACAAAACGCAAAATACGGCAATCCTGTAAAATTTTTTTACACTTTTTTATCATCTATTGGTCTCTTAGTTCCTTACAATCTGGCACCGAACTTGTAGTTCTAGTAGCAGACAACAAATGGGAGCAACGATGAAGATTTTGCCTTTATTCGCTTTTATCATGTTTACAAATTCTGTCCATGGTGGAACCTCAGACTCGTGGTCTGAGGAAATCCAAAAGGGCGATAAAGAGGTTGCTGAATATCTTGCAAAGTTCCCGCAAAATTATAATTGGAATTCACATTTTGCTACAGGAAAGAATGGCGTGATGGGTATTCCTTATGTTCTCTTCCGTTTATTGCCGGAGCTGGATCCAAAACTTTGGGGTGATCCCAAAGACAATTTTGCTAAATTTGGTTTTTGGAACGATGAGCGCATGCAGTTGAATGGTATGCGTCGCCCCTTACCAATGGGTTTTGGTTGGACGGGTTCGAATGACTTAAATGCCCGCAAGGAGTTTGGCTCTTCCGATGCAAAACTCAGCATGGTTACCCGTACCTGTTCGAGTTGTCACACGCAAAGAGTACGATTAGACAATGAACAAATTAAATATATTGAGGGCGCGCCGAATACAGAAATTCAATTACACACTTTTAAGGCCGCTAAAATTAAATTTTTCACAGAAAATTTAAACCCGAACAATCCAGGAAAAGTAAGGGAATTTAAATCTAGAATTCTAAAGCTTATCGAAGAGAAACAAAAACTTGATCCAAATTGGTTTTTTAGGAAGTGGTATGGGTATACTGCCGAAGTAGAAGCGCAAGAAATTGAAGTTTTTAAAAATAAGATGGATGATGTATTTGCGCAGATATACCGAAATGCAATGGGCGGATATATTATTGAAAATCGCCTCATAAAATATAATTACGCCTCAAAAGATCCAGAACATCCTTCCTTTGATTACCATGAGCCTATGCCGGGCTTTATGGACACGAACGGTTCGGGCCAGGCGGGGTTCAGTGTCGCCTTAGGTTTGAAAGAAGATGATCCCACAGTTCGGTTCTTTTTTGGTGGTGGCAGCTCTAAGAGTGATATTCCGCCCATCTGGAAACAATCTGATCTCGTTGTGAACCACTGGAGTGGATTTCTCAAAGATAATTTTTTTAGAAATGTGACAGCGGCACTGGGAATTGTCGGTGCGCCGGAAAACATAGACCCGGTGATTAGTTATTCGCAATCCCAGTTTGTGAGTCATCTGCCTTCTCCGAAATATCCCTTTGATATTGATCTTGAAAAGGCAACGCGCGGAGAAAGGCATTTCGCCGTAAACTGTATGGGCTGTCATCAGCCACATCGGCAAATCGCGAACGGTAAGTTTGTCTACCCAGAAATTAGGACCGATCAGAATTTGTTAAATTCTAACACCGCTTTCGGATTTAAAACTTTGCTAGGAATAATGAAGGGTAAAATTTGTGCCACCGATGTTAAAATTGGTGAGGACGTTTATCCATGTCGAATTGATTTTCAAAAGGATTTTGCAGTTTTTCGCACCAACAATCCTAATGCTGAAGACGTAAAAATGGTATTTAAAGAAAATGCTACAAAACTAGAAAAACCTGGTTACCTAGCTCGACCACTTTATGGAATCTGGGCGCAATCACCGTATCTGCATAATGGTTCTGTTCCCACTTTGCGCCATCTGCTCATGCCGGGACTTAGAAAAAATGTAAATAGGTTTGTTCGTGGATCGATCTCTTTCGATAAAGAGAATGTTGGTTTCGAATGGGATACAAGTAAATTCGACGAGTTAAGAAAAGTAGATTCAGGAATTGGCGTCTTCGATACGAAATTTGATGGTCACTCGAGCCAAGGTCATGATTTTGAGCAAATTGAAATTCCGGGTAGATCTGGAAATTTTTATCGCCTCAACTGGGACGACGATCCGGTAGCGGCTGACGAACTTATCGAATATCTAAAAACTTTATAAGCGGAGTATTTATGAAAACAAAAATATTTTTTTCTTTGATGGCTTTTATGTCGGTGGCTGCGGCCCAAAATCAGTCGCTAGTTCGAGATTCATCTCTTGAGACTATTGGCGAAAATGAAGCTGCACTTATACAGCGATTGGCGCAAGGGGCAGCGGCGGGAACTGAAAAAGCCTACAACGAAAGTTCAGCTCCAGACAAGATCGCTTTGCGTGATGCACATGTTAAAAGTCATGGTTGTGTGACGGCGACATTCGAGGTCGATAAGAAGCTAGCGGCTGAAGCTCTTAAAAAGTATAGGGTTGGTGTTTTTTCTCAACCAGGTAAGAAGTTTCGAGCTGTCATTCGCTTTTCTAACGGCTCTGGTCTTATGCAAGGAGATAAGATACCGGATGGACGAGGGATGGCGATTAAATTGTTAGATATCGATGATGACGTGTTTATGATTGATCGTAGCTCGGACAGAGAATCTAAATCACAAGATTTTATGTTGATTAACTCGCCACAATTTTTCGTAAAAAACGCAACGGATTACGCGAGCTTTTTTGCCTCACGAGAAAAATTTTTTGCGACACATCCCTATGAACTTTCCATCGTCTCTCAGCTTTCGATCAGCCAAACTTGGATTACAAATCCACTTGGCATGGAATATTTTAGTATGACGCCGTATTTGTTTGGTAGTGGTCAAGCCGTAAAATATAAGGCTGAACCTCGTCCAATGGCGAAGATAGCAACGTCAAACGAAGGCGATAACTTTTTTTCAGATAATATGGCAAATTACCTTAAAGAAAGAGATGCGAGCTTTGATTTTATGGTGCAGTTGCGGCCACAGAATGAAAAAATTTACCCATTAATGCCGGTCGAAGATCCAACCGTCCTGTGGAGTTCTTATGTCGTGCCTTTTGTAAAAGTGGCAAATATTCGCATAAAGCACCAGACATTCACTTCGCCTGAGCAACTAAAAGCTTGTGAAGAACTAAGCTACAATCCATGGCACGCAACTCAGGAACATCAACCGCTTGGTGCTATCAACCGTGTGCGCGAAAAGGTTATGGAAGCGGTATTTGAAACTCGGTCTCGATTGAACAGAAATAGATAGGGAAATAGTTAG
>CAYPZY010000007.1:0-20155 GCA_964415155.1 uncultured Bdellovibrionales bacterium | reverse complement strand
GGTGGTGGACGCTTAGGTAAGGTTGTTTGCGCATGGGAAGGAAACCCTGATTCGGAACGATATTATCGTTGTGAATTTGTTTCCGAATAGGCCGTCCAGCCTCTATTCAGACGCTTCATATCGGCGTTTGTTGAAGCCTGACCAGTATCCTTTCAACGACGCCATGAATAGCCAGCATGGTCGGCTACCAATTGCGAGAGGCTTTTCACTACAAACTCTTATTTCCCAGCCGCAAAAACATTTAGTTTCAAGTAAGTGATCATCACAAGATCGCTTGGGCTTTCTTCGCTAGTTGCCAACCAAATTTTCATTTCTTCGATGGAACAAACTCTAAGACCGTTGGCAGATACGCCGGGAGATTTTCTTTTAATTTTATCTAGCTCAGCCTTTGGAATATCGAGATCAAATTTAGATATATTCTGTCCCAACTTTAAATTGACATCAGTAAGCTTTGAATCTCCCTTTATGTCGAGGGATTCGGTTTTGCCGTTTTCATTAGTGAGCATTTTTTTAGCGCTCCAATCAATGGTAAAACCACCTATGTCCTTAGGCTGTGTGTTGCCATTGAAGTCGTCGCTAGCCTGTCGACCATCTTTAATTAGAAAATAGCGATGACCATAAAAATTTTTAGGATCGTTGAGATTGGTTTGGCGATAAGATTTTGTCGTTTGTTTTAATTCAGCGTCGGTCGTCCAGCGTTGTTCCGTGGTCACGTGACCAATACCGTTTGGGTTGCAAGGGCCCTCGCCACCTGAGTTTCCACACGCAGCCAAAAATAGTGCCAATGGTAAGCTTAGGACAAAACGCATATTTCCTCCAAAAAGAGTGTTTTAACACATATATGAAAGAGCCGCGACGAAACTCAGATTTTAGGAAAAAGTTTCTTTGCCATTGCTGATTTGAGGTAGGCAAATTGTAAATAAATCAGTTATTACTGGTCTGTTTGAAAAAATCGATATTTAGGCAAAACACATCTTCGGCCGCAGATTTATGGGCAATGTTTTGCGAATTCTCGATGTTTTCCAAGAGCATTTTGCGAATGTTTTCAAAAGCAGTCGCAGATATCGACATCGGTGAAGTGTAGAAAAGATCCTTGGGTTGTCGGGAGTCCATCTTTTGAATCGCCTTCATCCGCCAATTTGTATGATGTTTAACGACTAAGGGAGATTCGTTGGAAATATAAATCGAGTTTTGTCCCATCTTGTAAGTAGAGTTTTCTCGCACGCAAATTCCGGTGTTTTCAAGAAAACTCAAAATTTCCTCGGCCTTAGAGCGCTCCAGAGAAAATCTTTTAGCAATTTGGTCAAGAGTTTGGCCGTCAGTAATTGCAGTGGCCACAAAGACAGCGACGTAGATCCAACTCGAATAAAAAATTGCGCGATCTTCGGCGGTTAGTTCTACGTGTTTACCTACTCGTGATTTTACCTTTAGTCTTTCCTCCAAAATCGCATCTTTTTTGCCTTGCCAATAAGTTTTAAGAAGGTGAGTTCCGGCTCGTTCAATTTGCAAAAGCGCAAAAAAATATTCTCGTTCTAAATTTGTATGATTAAAAATTTTTGCGACGGCAGCGCCCTGTTCGAAACTTAGATTTTTTGCTCCCGATAGGACGTTGGCGAGAAAACTTGGATTGACGCCGAGAGATTCTGCCAACCGCGAGAGATTGGACGAATGATTTTCACGCGCCTTTTCTATCCAGGCTCGCAAGTAGCGACGATAGTCCTGAAAATCAAATATATCCAATGGGTTACTCATATTTACCAATCGGTAAAAAAAACATTTATCTTTATACCAAATGACTCTAGACCTAAATAGCGCAATGCATTATCTTGGCCTTGTAATTGAATAACAAAACACAGGAGATTTTATGAAGATCCTATCGAGTTTAAAACAAATTGCTTTGGCGAGTGCTTTTACAGTGGCGCCAATTTTTGCAACCGCTGATTTGGGAGGTACCGGGCCCGGTGGTGGTGATCCTAGACCTACAGAATTCATCGTGGACTACTCACGCGCTATAGAAACTTATGTTATAAACAATTTGGATAAAATCATTGTCGATGCGGAAAAACTCACTCTACGTATTTCAAGGCTTGCGGCATCCCTCAAAGGCAAAAGTTCGCACCCTCTAATCCGTTTTCCTCAGATCGAACAAATCGACGATTGTGTTGCCGGCCCTAAACTTGGATGCACCCGAGGTGATGGTTCGGTAGATATTGCAGGTAAAACTTGGGATGCGAAAGACGACAATTTCAAATGTAAGCTGACGGCCCAAGAATTATTTGTACCACTTAGTGAGAGTCGTTACGAAAAAGATATCAAAGAAATGTGCGACGTTCTTTTTCCGAAAAAAGAAAATGCGCAGGCGTTTTCTTGTAATAACGGTTCAATCACCTGTGACAGTGTCGCTGATCTTGGACAAACGGTAATCATCGAAAACCCCCGTTTAGTCGTTGGTGGTGAAACGGTCCTTTTATTAAGGTCAAGATGGTACGACAATGTGGAACATTTTAATCGCTTCAGTGGAAATCTTTTTTGCAGATGGATTGGTTTTAGGGACGGCATAGTGACTGAACCTCAGCTTGCTCAGAAGTTTCTGCACAAGAAGAAGGTTGCCGAACTCAAAGAGGAGCGAGGTGTGATCCACGTTCACTCTGTTTCAAACAATTATGAATGGGGAATTCAAACAGTCACTTGTACGAAGTAACTGTTGCAATCTTTCGGGCGGCTATCACGGGTAGTCGTTCTTACCTAAATACTAGACCATAGAAAGGTTTAGTTACCTTTCGAATAAATTGAGTTTCACCTCTGCTTTCAGTCGTTTACTAAAGTCGAAGCTAATGTTTGCCGTTGAGTAAGCAGCGGAGGAAAAATGTTAAATAAAATTTTGCTAACTGTTTTTGTAGGTTCGACTGGGATCGCTGCCGATACAAGCTCGCTGCAAAAATCATTGCTTGGTAAATGGAAGCTTGCCGAAGACTGTGAACTGAAGTCTGCGGAAAAGACAGAAAAAATCAAATTTGATAATTTGGATATCAAAAATAAAAGTATTAATGGCAAAAATGAGGTCGAAGTTTTTTTTATCGATGAAAAAAATCCTAAAAACGAAGTCAAATACGTTGTTTCTTACGATACTCGCTTCACCAAAAAGAATTCTCGTTACGACGATTCGACGATGGAAAATATGCAGTTTGCCAGGTGGGCAGAAAAATCATTATTAGTGGCGACAGCAAATAAGTGGACAAGCCAAGAAAAGACCGGGCTTTATTTCACCACGTTTTCTATAAGCTCTAACGGTGGACTTGATTTGGATCGAACGGGCATTTCAGTGGATGGTAGCAAAGACGGTAAACATGATCTGCCGACGTCGCCATGGCAGATGAAATGCCATTTTGTGAAGGCAAATTAGGGACTCGGAGAGAAGGAAAACTTCCACGGTGATAGTGAAGGCCACAAAGTCGGCCGGCAAAGTTTCCAAACCCCCCATAGTCTGCTAAGCTTTTTAAATGAGCTTATCAGGATTTCTTTCCAGTTTTATTTTTGGCGTATTTGGTTTTTGGCTTTTTGGTGAAGGAAAAAGAAAACTCGATTTCCGCATTACCATTATTGGCGTTGCCATGATGATTTATCCTTACTTCACCAGCGGCCCTGCTGCCGACTGGGGAATTGGCGTTCTACTAGGATTATGTGCTTACGCTATTTGGTAAAAGCCTCGTCCCCAATTAGAAAGAAACCGCTGCATTTATCGATCCGAACCAAAGAGTGCGACCATGGGCTGGCCTGTCAGAATTAGAAGTATGAAAAACAGGAGTTCCTGCTTCAACGGAAATTCTAGTGTAAGCCAAAGTAAAAACAGAACGTACTGCCATTGATCCCTCCCAGCTCGAACCGCTTCGATCAAAGGGATTGCGTTGAACGACGGGGTCGTCGTCCACACTTTTAATCTTTAAGGCTTTGACACTTGCACCGTTGGCTTGCGGTTTTCTATCGCTATATTTCAAACTAAATTGTGGTACGAAATAAGAGCTAAATGCGTAAGAAATCGTAGAAGAAAAACCGAAATCATCACCGAGGCGATAACCTAAAGAATTCTCTCCACTGTGAAATACACCTTCCAACTTTTGACTGAGAACGAATTTTTGCAAATTGTAAATGTAAGAAAAGCTGGTCAGGAGATCAAGAGTGCCGGAACCGAGTTGCGCAAAAGGGGGGAGTGGTCGACCTGACTGGGGATCGTTTTCAAGAACGGCAGTGGGAAGGCTCAAGCCTACATTCCACTCAAGCCAATCGATAGGATTTTTAAAAATGGTCCAAACCAAATAGGTTTTGAGATCAGACATTCCCGCAACAGCCATATCCTGTTCGCGATTATTTTTCACAAAAGTCACACGGTTATCAACAAAGGAATTCGACAGTCTCACTGCCAATGAATCATTTAGAGCATAACGAAGACTGAAAGTGTGATTTTGCATAAATCCATTTTTTAGACCATGACGAGAAGATGAGTTTTGCCCGGAGCCTTCAGAAGCCCGTAGCGAAAAGCTATAGAGGGCGCCGATGATCTCTGGTTTTCTTGGCACGATCGCCAGCGCTGGTTTAGTTAATGTTGCAGCGGGAGTTGGTTGCGGCGTTGAGAGCGGCGCAACTGGCGCAGTCAGCAAGATTTGTGAAAATAATAAAAGCCCTAAAATCTCTTTCATCGCCACTGTTTTTTTTGCTGGATAAATAAGCTGAGGTCAACTAAAGAGTAACCTTAAGAATGGGTTTGTTAGGAGTTGCCAAACTGAAATCACACTACTACTGTGGCTCGATGCTGCGAAAAATAAAGCTATTTTTTCTTTTAATACTTTTATCTGGTTGTGTGAGTTCCTCCGTTCCACCAGAAAATGCGCCATTTGCCGATAGTCTTAAACTCAGTGAGTTAGTGGGAAGGTATGCGAATACTGGAATCTCAAACTCCAGTGCGCCTAAATATTATTTATCGAAGATCATTTGGCCTAAAGAAAACATCGATCATACGAAGATAAATTCCATTGAGGTTATCCAAGTGGATGATAAGTCGTTGCAGGTAACCGCTAAATCCCAGAGCAAATCCATTAAAAGTGAGACATTTGTTTTGGGTAAGAATTTCGACATTAAAAATGGCAGTATTTTTTTAGAGAGCTCCGCCAATACGGGAATTATTGGCAATGAAGGTCCTGGCGCCATTGGGCTGGGCCTAGTGCGTACAAGCGAACAAACCGTAATTGGTATTGATAAACAAGGGCACGGAAAATTTTTAAAAAAGAAAAATGAAGCGGGTATCGTCAATATTGGATTTGTTCTTGTTCTTACGTTTCCGGTCGTTACTTCTGATACGGTGGAAGTTCGCTTTAGTCGGTTACAACCTTAACTTGGCGAGGACCGGTTCAGTTCATCAACTTGTTCATTTAGGGTCCAGTAATCATAAAGCAAGCCGATACCAAACAATCCGAAAGTGAATAAGTAAAAAAGTCCCGTGAACCATTTTCCCATGTAAAAGCGGTGAAGCCCTAGGTACCCAAAATATACCAACAGAACCCAAGTTACCGTGTAACTAAGAAAACCCGCCTTGTAGGTTCGATCTGCTTGTTCATCCATAATGGGAATAAGAAAGAGATCGACAATCCAACCGATACCCAGAAGACCTAGCGTAAAAAACCAGATGGTGCCGGTGATTGGTTTGCCATAATAAAAGCGATGAGCTCCCAAAAAACCAAAAATCCAAAGAAGATAGCCAACCGTTTTGCTGTGAGTATCGTTATTCATAATTAGATCATAAACACTAGAGGCCCCTGCTTTCCAACTCTTTTTTAAAAGTGCGGATGAATTAGTTACAACTCAAACTCTACCTATTGGGAAAACTTCTAGGTGGTGCTATTATCGCTTTTTTTTGGAGGAAAAATGAAATCAATTTTAAGTACTTTGTTCGTTATTTTAACTTCGGTAAGTGCACAGGCCGGTTACACTGGTGTGATACGCTGTTGGGTTCCGGGAAAATATGAGAAGCAAGAGACCGCTGTTCTAAGGATGGAAAATGGCAGTTTAAAGCAATGGAGCACTAAAACAGTGGCTCATCCAAGTGCAAAGTCATTGTTTGGCTTGTTAAGTGAAGATGTTGAGAATGGCTCGATTGAATCTGTTAAATTTGCAAAAGGAAAAAACGGTTACGCCATGGTAACAGTCTACACAACCGCTGAAAGTTTAACGGTAGGCGTGTCTCCTGATCTTCAGTCAGGATTTTATAAGTATCAAGACAATGGCTCTGGTAATGGTAACGAAACATTTGTTTTAAAGTGTCAGGCCTTACTCACAAAGTAACATCGTCATGGGCACGACTCGTCGCCGCCCGTGGCTTTTAGTCTGTTTAAGACATTATTAGTACAATCCAAGTCAAACGTCTGTAATCTAAATTTATTTATAATCCGATGATTTACCTAGAAAATGAAATCGGAAAGTAATTCTTCACCTCAAACAGACGTCGACTATAAAGGAATCTTTAACTCCGGTTCGGTGAAGTATCTTATCCTCCTTCCTAACGTGCCTAAATTCACAATCGTGGGCGCGAGCGACGTCTATCTTGAGTCGACGATGCGAAACCGTGAAGACATTGTCGGCAAAGGTGTTTTTGAAGCCTTTCCGCCCAATCCCAATGATGTTGACGGAATAATGGAACAAACTTTTCGAGCTGCTTTTGCCAGAGTAATGGAAACCAAGAAAGTCGATGTGATGCCTGTACAGCAGTATGACATTCCTAAGCCGGGTGGTGGCTTTGAAGTCAGGTATTGGAGTGTGACCCATAATCCGATTTTAGATGGCAGGGGTCAGCTTGTTCAGATGGCCCAGCGGGTAGAAGATGTTACCGAACTCGTGCACCTCAAACAGCAGGGCGATCGATTGGAAACAGAGGTGATGTTGCGAGCCCGTGAAATCAAAGACGCCAGCAATAAATTGGCAGACGCAAATAAAGAACTTGCGGCGTTTAGTTATTCCCTTACCCACGATTTACAAGCACCACTAAGAAGAATGATATCATTTTGTGAAATTCTTTTGAAAGAACATCAAACTACTCTTAATAGTGAAGGGCAGGACTATCTTCAGCGAGTCATCGCTTCGGCTCGCCGCATGCGTCTTTTGATCGATGGTATGCTTAGCTTTGCTCGCCTCTCCCGCGATGATGTTCGCCGCGAAAACGTCGACTTAACCCTCCTGGCACGGAATATGTTTGAACAGCTAGCGGCTGCTGAGCCATCGCGAAAAGTGGAGTTTGTTGTCGACGAAGGAATGAAGGCTCACGGTGATTCTCGCTTGCTTGAGCTGGTTTTGCAAAATCTGATTGGCAATGCGTGGAAATTTAGTTCCAAGAAAGATTTGGCAAAAATTGAAGTCGGAAAACTCACTAAAAACGAAAAAACTGTTTTCTTTGTAAAAGATAATGGTGCCGGATTTGATATGGAGTATGTCGACAAATTGTTTGGTGCCTTCAAGCGCCTTCATAGTGAACAGGATTTTGCGGGTACAGGAATTGGTTTAGCCACTGTTAAAAAAATCATTCAGCGCCATGGCGGCTCGATCTGGGCGGAGTCAGTGCATGGTGAGGGTGCGACGTTTTTCTTTACTATCTTGTGAGCTATTCGAGTCCAATTAGTCTTTTGCGATCTGACCTGATGAACTTTCTGAGATTGTAAATTCGCCAGCATGGGGCGTGGTGACTATCCAAAAGATTACCAAATGGTGGTTCGATATCGTCTTCAATAGCCCTTTCACAGAGCTTTTTCGATTTTTCATCTAATTGAGTAAAGAATATATCTGGAAAATCAGATCCATTATGGCCGAGGCTTTTTATGACTGTGATTGCAGCTTCGTCTGCCTGGTCTTCGGAGGAATAGTATCTTAATTTTTGAATAGCAAATCCTTCAGCCAGCTCACGCAATTTAGCTTGTGCTCTTTTGGTAAGATCGATTAAGCCATCAAAACTAAGCCCGTCGTCAGGCACTTCAATATCCACCGATCTTAGTACGTTGGTTGCGTTTTGATTTACCTTAACAGAATTTGTTTGCGAGGACTGCTCTTGAAGACAACTTCGGATCATTTGCAATAGATGTCTAGTTTCTTTGTCTCGTTGGGATTTTTCTTCTGCGGTCGTCAATACAGAGTCCCAATAAAAACCGTCTATTATTTCGAGTCTTTCCGTTAACACACCTAAACCATTTTCGAGTTCCTTGCCGCATTTTGGTTTATCGCTTTTGACGAGGTTTGAGATAAGAAGTTGCATCCCTCCTCCCATTTGGCTTCTAAAAGTAACACCATTCATTTCTTTTTGATTGGCCCAGCCCATGATATCGGCCAGCGAAATCCATTTTTTGAAGTTTTCAGCTTCCACCAAACTTAATGGTGTTTTATCTGCATAGGAGATGTTGATCGGATTTACCTTTGCATCAAGATGCCAAAAAAGCAGGTGTGACATTTCATGTGAAACCAATCCTAGTTTTTTCGCTTCAGACCAATCCGAAGCAATAAAGGAGGTTGTAAAAATCATTAGCCCCTTATGATTGTGTTCATATTTTTCGGGAAAGTAGGCATGGATATCAGTAGCATTTTCACTTTCAATGATGACGAAAGCAGGTTTGTCCTTGTTTGCCATGAATCTGGGATAAAGCGCTTTGAAAGCTAAATAGGCTTGGTCGACCCAAGCTTGCGCTTGCTCCTCTAGCTTTTTATCTTCCACAATCTTATAAGCAAAATATTCGTGAAAATCGCTTAGCAGGCTTGCTCTTGAAGTGTATGTCGAGAAGGGTAGGTAAGGATCATTCAGAAATCTTGATCGGTCAAATTCACCGGCGCTGCCAAAGTTTGGCAGGAGGGTGCCAAGGGTTGTGATTAGCGCCAAATATAAAGGTGATACCTTCGATCTCAGCATAGATTTGGAGGACTTTGCAAGGACTTGGCCACGTTCAGGCCAATCAAATCATCGCACTTCTTTGAGATACTTTTCTATGCTCCGTTGCTGGCCAACGATAAATCGTGAGATAAAACGAAGAAGTGGATTGTAGACTTCGCCGTTTTCAGTGATGGTAAGGCGACTTCCTTTAGGTATAGCTTCAATTTCGTAGGTCCAAGTTCCACCGAAAGGTAAATCCTTGTCGGCAATTCGCGTGACAAATTTCTTTGGTGGAATGGACTCAACGGTTTCATAATTAACGCCATCAGCGAATTTTTTCTGCGTAATATATTGCCAGACCTGCTCTGGATTAATGCTGTATTCCGCAGAGCCAGTTGCAATATGATTTTGTGGAAGCAGATAGCCAATGCCAATGACAACCATCACCAGAAAAAACATAAAACTTACGATTAACAGAATGACCTTCACAAAACCTCTTGTCAGTGACTCTGGTAAAATTGTTCAACTTAGATTTTAACGAGGACCTTCAAGTTTCTGCGGTCCTCGATAGGTCACGTTTAAAAAATAGGGGACGTTGTCGGGACCACCTGGCCTACCATTGATTTTCACTTGAAAGCCGTAATAACCAGTACGCGACGCCCGATAGTGCCCTTGTTGCGATTTTGCGTCGAGAGCTACCTTTTGTTCCATCGCTTTTGAATTATCAGGCTCGACAAGGACCAGATGCATTTCTCCGCTATTCGCGGGTTGTGGTTTAGGATAAAGTGTCCACTCAATTTCGCTACCTGCTGTCACGAAAATTCGCCCAACGGGTTGGAACTTCTCTTGGTTGGCTGGCGGGATATCGAGATCACTAGCCCCAGCAAAACGTTGTGTCACCGGATGACTTTGTAAGGACCGCGAGGGCCAAGTTAGTCCCGCCGGTGCATAGGCAACATAGGAGTTTGCGGGAACAGTAACTTCAACACGACCATCTCCTGCCGTTTTGATTTTTGGAGCATTTCCAGTGTAGTCATGAAGAACCACGTTGCCACCAAATCCCGTTTGTACCCACTGCTTTTGCTCTTGCGCTTGGTTGTCGTTAATTCCCACTAAGAGACCCGGCGATCCACGACGTTCATAAACAATAAGATCTTCACTCGCCCAACGCCATTCGGTTTTTCCTGAAGCGAGCTTTTCGTGAATCCAAATTAATGGATCGATAATGGGTTTTAATTTGTATTCTACGTAATCTTTCCAAAATACAGAGGGGTAGCCCTCGGATGTAAGGATATAAGCGTAGCCTAAATGTTTGTTTGATCGTGTCGGATAGCTTCTGTCAGTATCATGGTTTTCGACAAAGGTAACTGCGTGACTAGGCATGCGAGCCACGAAGCCTGCTGATTGCAAGCGACGCATGTCAAAAAAACCTTTTCCGTTAGACATGTCTTTTAGGAGTCCCCATAGCGGAAAATCAAAGACAGTAATTCTCTCGCGCATTGCCGAGCGAACGTAATTTTCTAACTCACCGATGTCCTCGCTCCAATATTCCCCAACGGTAAATTTGTCAGCCATGCCGCCCTGACTTAAATATTCGCGTAAAAAATCGGGACTCACTTTCTTTGCCATGTCAATACGGAGGCCTTGGATGCCAAGTGCTCCAACGAGCCAATCTCCCGCTTGAATTAGCTGCGAACGAACCTCGCCAATGTCGTAATTAAGTTGTCTGCCAAAATCATTAAAGCCCCTAAAAAATTCTGGCAATTTTTCAAAGCGACCTTTGTTTTTGCCTGCCGCACCTATGTAGGAAAAACGCGAATTGCCGTCGTCGCCGTTGCGGTGAGCGAGCACTAGATCTAAGTACACGTCAAGACCGTTTGCACGCATCATCGCAATACTACGCTGCAATTGTTCGCGTGTGCCCCAACGAGTAGGAAATGTCGCTCTTTGATCTTTAGAGCCGATATCGTAATCATCGAAGGGATCATAGCCGTTAGAATAACCGCCCGAGGCACCTTTTAATACCGGTGGAATCCACACGGCAGTAAAACCGGCGCGCGCAATTTCATTGGCGTTATTTGCTAAACGGTCCCACCAGGAATATTGGTAGCTTGAAGGCGCATCCCAATAGAATCCCTGAAGCAAGACTCCCGCATGAGAGTTCTGGAAAAAAAAGAAAGCGGCTATAAAACAAATTTGAAAAAATCGCATGCGCTAAGTCTTCGCTTTGTTTTTTCAGAAATTCAAGCAACGGTGCGACGAAAAATAAAATTTTATGAGGAATTTTTTTTTATTTTGAAAAAAAGTTTGCAGCGAGAGCATGTTATAAGCAGTCTCGCCGCCTTTTTAGATTAGCATTCCTGCGCCTGTTGCGCGCTACTTTCTAAAATTAACCCATCGCCGAGGTCGATCTTAATTTCTTCACTAAGAATGCGCGAACAGCCTTGAGTAGTATTATTTTTTGGTTCAGATAAAGTCGTGATCACTTGGACCGGAACTTGGTAAATGAAGCCGTAAGACATTCTCGATTGGTCGACGATCTTTTTGATTTTAGGAATATCGCAGCCTACTTTCGTAGCCACTCTATGATTGAGTTTAACTTTGTCAGTGTGGAAAATGGCAATGTGACTAGTGAGCGAGCTGTCGCCAAGCAGTGTGTACGCTGGAGTGTCGTTACCTGGAATGACACAACGAAGATCGTGGACAGCAACGGCCGCCTTGGTAAGAATTTTCTCCGATGCTGCTGCGATGTTTGCGCCTGATAACACTAATATTGCGATAAAAGTTTTCATGATATACCCCATTTTCTTTCACCATAAGCGGTGAAATCGTGATAATAGGGTAGTGTTTTAAATTAATAAAATTAATAATAAATATCTTTGTGATAGTTATTGTTTATGACGACGCCAGTCTTAGTAGCTAAAACGAACGTTAGTTGGGAACACAAAAATATCCTCCTATATTTAGGTGCGAATATAGGAGTAAAAAGGATAGTGGTCTAACGGTTAAACCACTTTGATTTTTTATGTTTATTGGGTAGCGAATCCTATTTACAGCGCATAAGTACGCCAGCATTTACAACTTTGATTGTGGAGTTATCTTTCTCAATCACGTCGGCATTCTGATAAACGCTGACGGTGGCAGGTTTACCTGGGAATTTCGTAATGAGGATTGAATCGATACTGCCATCTTTAAAGGAAATACGATTCATAATATCGCTTTTTCTAGTTTCATCTTTGTTTTGTTCACCAATGACTGCCGTGAGCCGAGTGTCGCCATCGAAAAGTGTGAGGCTGCTCGCCTTTACTTCAAAAGTCTCGCTGTCGACCTTAAGCTTCAATGTCGATTTTCCTTTTGAACAGTCGTAGTTGGTGATTTCAGCGTAAGCACTAAAACTCATCAATGTTACTAAGCTAAATAGTAGGTTCTTCATAAAAACTCCTCGAGCGCTTTTTTGGCTCTAAATTGTCTAAAACCTCGACAACCCTTAGGGCTTATTGAGGTTTAAAAGATCTTCACCATTTTATAATTACAAGGCGCATGCCACTCATTGTGGCTATTAACCGCTTAACGCGGCCTTGCTACAAAAAGGAACCAGGTACCTTTAAGTTGGACACATGAATGCATTTTGGTGGTTCAAGGAGAATTCAATAGCGGGTATGGCGCGGCCAGGGTTTAACGGAATTCATTGGTTTCATTTGTCATTTGATGAAGCTGTTCTTTTTGGTTGGCTTGGTCAGTTTTCGTCGTCGGTTAAGAATATTTCTGAATTCTTCAAGCACGTGGAGATTTACGGAAGCAAAATAGCTAAATTTTACGATCTTGATAGAGGCACATTTGAGCGGGTGAGGGAAATGCTTTCGCATCCCGCGCAAATTTTGCGGGTGGCTTCAGAGCTGAATCAAAAAGCCAAGTGCTTATCCAAATTTGAAATTGTGGGTGATAAAATTCACTTTGAACTCTGCCCAAATCGTTTGGCGTGGGAAGTAAATTATCTTAAAGAGCAAGGAATTCAGGCGGTGGTTAGCTTAACCGAAGTTCACCACCAACGTGATGTTTTGCAAGGTCATTTTGACCTCCATCACTTTAGCATTGAAGATTTAAACTCTCCACAGTTTGAACAGGCTTTACAGTTAGCGGAACTCATTAAAGAATATCGTTTGAAAAAGCAGAAGTTGGTTGTGCACTGTATGGCTGGAATTGGCCGTACTTCAACAATGTTGATGGCGTCCCATTTACTTTTAGGCGAGTCCTTTGAAGAGTTAACTGCTTTGCTTGCTAAACAGAACCCTTCATTTTATTTAGTGGGGCCGCAGAGAGATTTTATTCACACCGTGGTCAAAAACCGTTCTGGTTTGGCGGCGGCAAGAGTTTAAGGCTGGAATTTATATTTTTTTAAAAGGTTTTTGGCGCTACAGAAGGAAGGATTGTTCCAATGGAAAAGCAAAATATACCCACAACTCAAAATGGCTTTATTGGCAAAATAAAATCTGGATACAGCTTTTTGCTAGCACTGCGCGCCTTTATTCGCGTTTGTCAGGATGTGCATCGTCTTGACGAGATTATTGAAGTCTCTAACAAACTCGTTGCCAGCAATCCGCAGCTTGTGGTGCGTCTCGTAAATCATATTCGCGATCTTGGGGGCTATTCTGCCGCAGCATTAGCGAGCAAACCTCGGATAGGGCGCTTAAGTTTGGATGATTTGAAAAAATGTCCACAAGGATCTCTGGGGCACGGTTTAGCCACTTACCTGATTGAGAATAAATTAAATCCTGAGGATCTACCTCATCTGACCTCCAATACGCCCCTCGAATTTGTGCGGGCACATTTTTTTGAAACCCATGATGTTTGGCATGTCGTGACTGGTTTTTCCACTTCCGTTGATGGCGAAATGGGACTGCAGGCTTTCGGCGTTGCTCAATATCCCATTCCGCTTAACTGTTTAAATTTGGCTGCCGGAATTATTAACATGGCTTTGTTTTCTCCCGAAAATCGCGTCACACGTATGGACCAGATCGTTCGCGGTTGGAAGATGGGCCGTCAAGCCAAACCATTCTTCGGCATCGATTGGAAAAAAATGTGGGATATGCCTGTTGAAGAAGTGCGAAAGCAGTTTGATGTAGTGGTGTAGTTGGTGCTGATGCTTGGTGAGGTGCTACCGCATGCATGTTTCTGGTAATAATAAGAACTCCTGGGGTTCTCGCCGATTTTACTACGACTTCTAAGAAATTAATATTTAACCCGAATTCATCATCACCATTAATCTTGCGGTCAATCGATCACAGCCGCCGCCTTCAAGTTGGTTAACTTCGATGTAATCTCGTAACGTCAAAAATGCCTTGAAGCCATTTACAATTCTTGTAAAGGGGCGGTAATCCCAAAATTTTTGTCCTAGTTTTTTCCAGCGACTTCCTTTGGTCACAGCCATAGCTATGGCAGATGTTATTGCGCGAATAAAAGGTTTATAGGTATGGCGATTGGAAATTTTTAGGTGGAAGTGGAGGTGGTTTCCCACGTTGGCAAGCGAAAAGATTTTGACGCCATATTTGATAGCGAATTTATTGAGAATGTTTGTGATCTTCTTGTCATGTTTTTTAAATGACCATTCGCCTTTAGCTTTCGTCGAGCGTAAAACCATGTGCATAGTTGCGCGCGTATCAATTGGTCTTGCGTGCGCACGGCCTTTTCTCTTCTTTTGTAATTCGCCACCGTACGAATGAGAAAACTTTTTAAACATTTCAGTTTGTTTCTGTTTTCGCATGTCGAGAAAGTTAAACTCGCTTTTGTATCCAGTCAAAAAAAATTTGATTTTGTCCGGGTAAATTTTGTTGGTGTTTCTTCTTATGTTCGTTAACTAAGAGCAACCCACAACACCGAATTTCTAAGATTCGGTGTGTGGATTGCTTAGGTGGTTTGGATGTCTCATGAGCTTTGCTCGAAGAAGGCGGCGAACTTATGTGTGGCTTCCTTCGAATGTCAGATTGTAAGAGGGTGAGCGAAGGTAGAGTTTGATGTAATTTGCGTTGTGAGGTGCTTTAAAAGTTTTTGGAAAGTAGTGGATGGTGAAGAGTCACTGTAAGAAGGCGGCGAACTTGTGTGTGGCTTCCTTCGAATGTCAGATTATGAGAGGGTGAGCGAAGGTAGAGTTCACAAGGGACTTCCGTTTTAGAAGTTTTAGTAACGAGCACAAAGCTGCGAGCCACATATAACAATCACGAGTAACGCGCAAATCCTCAAGTGACGCGCACAAATCCACACGCCGAATCCTTAGAAATTCGGCGTTGTGGGTTTGTGTAGGGGGACAGAGGCGCGGGGCTCTAAAGTCGGATGACAACTGGGCCGACAAGGGGGAACCAGTGAAAGTCATAACGATGCGACCCAAGTTCGAAATAAAAACCCCAAAATAAAAATCAAAACAAAAATCCCAAAACAAAAAACCCCAAAAAATTACTCGGTTAAGCCGCACATCTTTAGAGTTTCAGCGTGTTCGATGTAAGATTTGTAAGAGCCGTAAAGAGCTTCGGCATCAGCTGGATCAACATTGACAGCGTAAGTGGGAACAACTTTTGCGTCGGCAACGGCTCGTTGTGCGCGAACAAGAAGAGTAACAGCTGAGAAGGGGGTGTAGGTTAAGGGATTTGAAGCCGTATCCATTAATGTTTCACCGCCACCGATGTTGCCTGAACCACCACCAAAAAGTGGAACAACAACGAAGTTACCTTGTGGGACGCCCCAAGTGTGAAGGGTACGTGCCCAGCCAGAAGGGTTGGCGTAACCAAAAACTTGCTTTTCAGAAACTTGTGTTAACCAAAGAGTTGGAGCATTGACGACCAAGTTGATAGTGCGATGACCGGCGTTTTTGAAATCAAGACGGAAAACATCGGCAACAGCTTTGGGAAAGCTAAAAAAGTTTTTCGCAAGATTGTCTAAGCCGTCTTGAGCTGGTTGGGGGATGTGTTCATAAGCATCATGAACTGGCATGAGAACCCATTTGGTAGCTTTCTGGTTGAATTGAAAAGTCTTTTTATTCCATTTATTGAAGGGATCGTTAAGTGACTTTGGTGAAACTTGCGCTGAAGGATTATTGATGGGTGCTACGCAAACATTTCCGTTTTGATCATGGGCTAATTCTGCAGAGCCCATTACGTGAATTTCAGCGAGTGTATCAGCTTTAGCTTGGTTTAAACAAAAAACCAAAGCAAACAATAAGACGTTTTTCATATTTTCTCCTAAATATGTTGTTGTTAGATTGGTCGCGAAAATACTTGAGACTGGTTTGCTCAGTCAAAGCATTCACGGAGACAAATCGTATTTGTAAAATTTGCGGAAGCGGTGTGGGGCAGGTGACCTCAAAAAACGTCTTAATTTGATTCGATATCTCATTACGAGTCACTTGCGCCAACAACCAACGAAAAAGACTAACTGTTTGCCATAATTAGAATCAAAAATATCAGAAAAATTCCGTAAAATAATATTAGGGGGCAAAAATGAAAATTATCGGGATTATTATGGCAGTTGCCCTGGCAGTGGTTGTGTATGGTAACGGCTGCGCCAATTCTGACCAAATGGGTGTTTTAACGGGAGCTGTACAACTAGGTAATCATTTGTCGAATAACCCGAGCATCAACGATCCAAATGCCGCCAACATCTCTTTGAAATCCTCGGCAATGACTGCCGAGTTGGGGTTTGCTTATAGGATTGAAATCGCGACAGGTACACCTTCCGACGACATGAACAATGCAAATATTTCTACCCTCAAATTATTTGAGGACGGAGTTGAATTGGGCGAGGCGCATGCGCTGCATGCCGATATTCGAAGTGTCGGTAAAGGGAAATTCAGTCACTGGCGTGGAAATCTCATTTTTTCAGCCTCGGATAATTCAAATCCCGCCCTCAATGGGCGTACCTATTCGTATCGTGTCGAGGGGAACCAGCAGGCGAGTCCATTGACTCTGGCCAGTTATAAATCCGATTTATATGGTGGTGAAAATATTGTTTTTGATGTCTCAGGCGGTGTTGCTCCTTACTCTTTTGCGATGCTAAACGGTGGTGGCACAGTTGATAAGGCAGGCTCTTACACTGCCCCTAATTTTTCAAGCCGGCCAACTATTCGCATTAGCGATAGCAAAGGGCAAATTGTTGATGCGAAAGTGAAATCGGCAGTACTTCATTATATAGGTGGGAATCTTGGTGGCGTTTCTCAAAACAATGTTTGGTCTTCCCATGATGGCGCGAGTTGGGTAAGTCAAAAATCATTACCTATTAGTGTCCAAGGGTTTAGTTTGGGAGTACTCAATGATATTATTTATTTAATTGGTGGCTGGACGACCGTTTCGTCTGCTGCGACCTATAGCGTGGCCGCCATCGATGCTTCCACCATGTGGAGTCAAGGACCTAACTTTCCTGCCGCCGCAGAGATGGCTGGTCGAACGGTGGTTAATAATAAGATGTATGTCGCTTTCAAAGATAAATTTTATTCTACTAGCGATGGATTGAATTTTAACGTCGAAAGTTTTTTGCCAGGTTATCCCGATAATTTTTCAGGATCACAGTTAACCTATTTTAACGGCAAGTTTTGGTTAGTCGGAGGTTTAAATTCTTCAACGGGAGAATTTGCCCGTCATGTTTGGAATTCTGCAGATGGAAAAACTTGGGCCTTTGTGGCCTATATTCCCGGTGCTCGCTATGCGGGTGCTTTGTATGCATTCAATAATAAAATGTATTTTGCCGGTGGTTTCACTGGTGGGGCCACTGCGGGTGATGTCTATTCTACCTCCGACGGGTTGACTTGGACCCAGATCGGCTCGTTGCCAGCGGCGCGCGATCAGATCAGAGGTGTTGTTTATAAAAATAAGATGTGGGTGATCGGTGGCAGTTTAAATAATGTCGCTCAAGCCACTGTTTATAGTTCGGTAGATGGTATAACCTGGAATACCGTTGGAAATCTGCCGGCTCCTCGCTTTAGTGGCGACGTTGTGATTTATTGATTTTCATCAGCAAGTTGCTGCGATTCCACAAAAACCCATATTATCCCAAATGAGAGCGACGTGCTCCAGTCTGTTCGGTGTAGGGGGCTGTTTGCGTTCGCCGTGCCATTGTAGTTTTCCAAAGTGAAGCGTGATACTGAGCGCAGGCCTTTGACAATCGGATGTGAGAAAGAAACTGTTATTTCGGAACCAGCGTATCCTCCATTCGCCGCAAATGCATTCCGCTCAGCAGTTGCAAAACTAGAATCGACGGAATAAAAGTAACTCGCAAGTTTTGTATCAATAAAGTTTGCAGTGAGACCTATTGCGAGTCTTGAGTTAGCGTGCCATAAGTTAAAGAGCTCCCACATTAGTTCAGGTGCAAACGAGTAGCCTTGATGAACGATATCGCGTAGATCCGTCGACATCACCCAACGTAAGGGAAAGCGTACACTTAAACGCTGATCAGCTTTGCTAGTGTTCAATTCATAGATAAATCGCGGCCCAAACTCTCCCAGCCAATCTAAGTCGGGCATACCTTTTCGTGCCAAGTTATCCTTAGAGCTGGCGGGGAAAGAACCAGCACCACTCAGGTCGACTTCCCAGTTTTCGCCATTAAAAAAGCGTGCACGAGTTCCTTTGCGCTGATCTGAACGGAAAATTTTACCGCGATAGATAAAGTAAGGAAAAGGAACGCCTCGCCAGCGACTTTCATCGGATGAAGGATAGTCGGGAAGATAGCCGCCGCCTCCACCAATGCCTAATTCATACAAAGGTTTTGCTTCTAGTGTCGGATCTTGCGCTTGTGCAACAGTTATAAATAAAAAAAGTAAGTGTATCATAACAGTTTGAAGCCGCTTTTTGAAAATGACTTTGAAAAAAAGGCGCAACTAATATCTAATCTAAAAATTCCCCAGGGAGAAAATATGCTTTTAGGATTGCTCTTAGCGACATCGCTAGTTTCTGCCAATGTTAAAGAAACGATTTTAAAATGTGAAAACGAAATGGGATCAGAAGTGGTCGTGTGGGGCATGCAAAAAAGAGAATGCCAGCTTACAGAGGTAAAAAAATCTGGAACCATCAACAAGTTTGCGGCGACTTGTCCAAAGTGGCAGGATGAAATTAAAATTGATTGTCGGCAAATGGGCCAGTCCTGTCGACAAAACTTTGTGAGCGTTCGCGCCAATGGAAAGGGCGAATGGGTAGGTTTGGTTAGAGGCGCAAGCGGCCTATGCATTCTTAATATCTGATGCAAGCTCGGTTTCAAGCCTATGCTTCCACTCTTGATCCAAGGTGTTCATATCGGCACCTGCGAAAACACTATAGTAAGTAAGATACGGTACTAAGCTAAACATTGGAACAGCGATAAATACTAGTGGTAGTACCAAAGCAATAAGTGCTGCCAATGCAATGAGGACTCCCACGACGCCGCAAAGTAAGAGTGGCAAAATGTTTTGGACAAAGCCATCGAGAGATTTTTTTAGCGCCTCTTTAAGCGGTAAATTATTAAATACCATTAAGGGCAGACAAAAGGTTGTGAAGGGGAGTGCCGCTAAACTTAAAAGGGCCGATAACCCATACATACCGAACATCACAAGAATCGAACTCGCAAGCGCAAGCGCGCCTGAAAAGACCACATACGGAAAAACCCGATTAAAAACTTCGCGATCATTGAAGACGATAAGAATTTTGTTGAAATCTGGCTTCTGAGCCTTTACCCAAGAGCTTACTAGCATAAGCACACCTGGCGAGAGTAAAGCCAAGATGACGCTTGATAAAATTGAACCCACAAATCTACCGCGAGTGCCGGCTAGCTGAATGCTAACGACAATGATGCCCATTAATAGTATTTGCGGATAGTTCCAACGTAGAATTTTTCCTGCAACTGAAAACCATGTGACGCTGTAATTGGTGGGAACAACTTTTGGAGTTAGTGTTTGCATGAACTTTCTTCGGAAAATTATGAGTTTAGCTTTAAGCTCGACTTTCGAAGGGCGATCTAAAACAAACTACAGACGATGGTACTCAGATTATCGCCTGAAAAATCTTCATGCTCATGGACAAATTTTAATAAGACAGAGCGCAATTCATTCTTTAAGGCGGGAAGGTCACTTGTTTTGATGTTAAAGACAGAATTAAAAAATAATTTTTGTGTCGAAATGAATTCTCTTTCGGCAGCCTTCTGAGCTAAAGCTTGCGTGTATAAAAAAAACTTTTTAAAAGCACCTTCGACTATGTTTTCGGAAAATACCAGGTGACCGTTTTTAGGATAATAGCGATTGGCTTGCTGAGTGAT
>CAYPZY010000006.1:0-24628 GCA_964415155.1 uncultured Bdellovibrionales bacterium | reverse complement strand
AGGTAAATTTTCTTCTGGTAAGTATGGACCCGCAAAGAGATACTCCAGAAGTCTTAAAGGCCTTCTCTTCAAAACGAAAAATCGATGACCCGATTTGGGTCTTCTATACCGCTAAAGATGAAAAGCCTGTTCGTGATCTTTCTGCCGTTTTGGGCGTAAATATAAAGAAGGTAGGAAAAGAGTTTGCGCATTCGAACCTTATAACTATCGTAGGTCCCGAAGGTGTCATCGAGTTCGCAAAGCCTAATCTGGGTCAACAGATTGAAGAAGCTGCCAACGTCATTAGTAAATTGGCTTCTAAGCTTCAGAAAAAATAGCTATTTCAATTTTTCTTTGAGCTGTCGTAACGGTTCGGCGGTATTTCCTGCTGGTAAGCGACTATTTTTTAAGACTTTCCTTTTGATCTCTACTAATTTTTGATCGAGTCCATCACTAACTTCAAAGGATGTCGCTAGAATTTTCTTATCAGCGGCCAGGCGTTTGCGATCGAGATTTTTTAGGTCCTTGGCCGTCACCGATTTTTTGCTCAACTTGAGTTGAACCGTACTCAAAACCTCTACCTGGCCAAATAAATATCCGCCCAATCCCCAAATAAAAGCGAGAATCAAACAAATAACAAAAGTTTGGCGACTGGTAAAGCCAGCTTCTCTCAACACTTCTCGGGTAATTAATGTTTCTACGCCCATAAATACTTATCGTTTAGGTCTCGAGAAACGTAAAGTCTATTTCCGACTACCAGTAAAGCAACAAGACTTAGGTAATGACTATTCGACGGTGATGGTTTTGGTATTAGCGGCGGAGTTCACTAGTCCGTCCCCCTAACAGCTAAAGTAACTATCACCGCCCAGCTCTTGAGCACCCCTAATCAAATTCTCATTTGTCACTAACATTGCCACAACATGAGGTTGGTAACCAAGGATTGTTACCACATTAACAATTTCGAGAGGGAGGAAAGCATAATGAAAAAATTTGTTCTGAGTATCGCAGTTGCAACATCCGCATTTAGTTATAGTGCTGGTGCAGCGACCGATACAATTCCAGTCGTAGGTTTACTGTCTGATGGCAGCGAGGTCGCTGACGAAGTGCCACGACAAGTCTATACAGACAATTTAAAAAAAGCATTGGTGAATGTTGAGCAATCAACGATGCAGGCTTTGGCCAAAAAATCAGATCAAAAGAAGAAGTGGATGCTCCGAACAGTTATCATCGGTATCGGCATAAATATGGAAGTAAAACTTGGTCCAATCTGGAAAATGGGTGTGCTTCCTAGGTTCAGAGTCATTTTTAGTAACGCCAAAGATCCAGCAGTGACATAAGGAGGTTGTGATGAAACGAATTATTTTTTTTGCCATTGTACTATCAAATGCGATTGCCCTGGCTAGCGCACAGGTCCCCGAATCCTGGTATGTGCTTCCCGAGAATCAAAAATCACAAAATCTCAATTTATACGCAGACACGTCTTCACAAAAACTGTCTGAAGAGCAGAAAATTCATGAACTTGAAAAGACTGTGGATAACATCTTTAGCGCCAATCAAAACGCGATTGAAACAAGTCATTTAGGTGAGCAAACCGTTGGTCAAAAATCTTCTGACAAACCAAAGGATTGGGTCCCTTGGCGTGCGGAACTGTTTACAACAGAACTTGCTTTGACCGCCGGAGGTATGATTGGAGTTTTGTCGGCAAAGGGCACCGCCACTGTTCGTGCCTTTTGGCGTAAGCAGCATGCAAAGCCCGTAGAAAAAATCATCGACGAACAGTTAGACAACGAAGGGCTTGTAACATTCAGCGAGGATTCTTCGGATCAACAAATTGCCCAGCAGATTGATTCTGTCGTTAATATCGCGGTTCGTGCAAACAAAGTGAAAGACACAGATGTCCTACGTAGCGAGCTGTTAGCGGCCGCTTACGATTTTCAAAACCTATCAAATAGTATAGCGCAAACCGATCAATCGCTTCCGTGGTGGGTCCAGAGATTTCGCTTGGACCTTCTTGTCGATGGTCAGGGTCACGTTCATCCGAATGTTACCGTTGGTGGCGAAATTAGATTTCGTTTTGAATGGCACCGAATTAAGCGCAAGGCCTCAGGTGGCACGGTTTCTCATAAGACTTTCCCGGGAAAAATTTTAGATCAAAGCGCACTGAACACTTTCGTAAAAAATATGGCAGAAGATTTAGAGGCGTCTTTTGGAAATATTAACGGCCATGGCTTTAAAGCCCACACGATGCGAATGGGAATCGGTGTTTCTGTCAAAGGAACAATTGGTGTGATAAAGGGCGGTGCTGGTGCCATCGGGCAAATTTACTTCACGCGTGACGTGAAAAAACCAACGGTAAATCCAAAGCCGCAGAAACCAAATTTTACTGAAGATCAAGACGTCGCGATAATCGAACGTCAGCCTTCAGATCAAAATCTCTTGTTTGCTCAAAATAATCATATCCCTTTTGCCGTAAATAGTTTGGCAGACGGTCACAATCTGATGGGAATACGGGAAGTCGTGTATAAAGTCAGTCGTAGAAATTTCCGAAAGGGTTTAGAGAAGGCTGCCAAGATTGCCGAATTTTTTACTGAACGCGCTGCCAAGAAAAACGGTGAAGGCTGGAGAATCTACGAATTGCGAACGGCCTTCGACGCCTCTGTCGGTGGAGAATTGAGCATGGCCTCGCTAGTGGGAACTGTTACGGCGCAAGTTAATTTCTTTAATCAAAATTTTTAAATGGAGATATAAATGAAAAAAATAATTTGTTTAGTTTTTTTGGTTGCCACCACGAGCGCTCAAGCCGGCGTTTTGTCCCTTACTGACTTTGTTACCCAAGAAGTCGACTCCATGGATTACGCTTTTGACGAGCTAAATCGTGACGTCGACGGCAAACCGCAGGAGGATTATTTCTTTCGCAGGTTTTGGTTAAGATTAAGACCTAAAGTCGGTTTAACTGCAGCGGGGTTTGCTAATCTCGAAATCATTCCCGAAATAGAAATGCTCTGGGAAAAAGACACTCCCGATGGATGGGAAATTTATAAACCATGATTTTCTTTGTCGGCCTTCTTATAAGGGTGTAAACCAGTTTGAGGAGGCCACAATGAAAAGAGTTTTACTTTATTCGCTCTTGTTTTTTTTAACTTCGACGACTCTTGCTTCAGAATTGAGTCCCGGTGATCAAGCGCCGGTGTTTTCTGCAAAAACGCATGAAGGAAAAGATTTCGATCTGAACTCACGGAAGGGTAAATGGACCGTTCTGTATTTTTATCCTAAAGCAGATACTCCGGGATGTACGAAACAAGCTTGTGCTTTTCGCGATAGCATCAAAGTTATTCGTAAACAAGATGCCGATGTTTACGGTGTTAGTATCGACACGGTTGAGGACCAGGCGAAGTTCCACGAAAAACACCATTTAAATTTTACTTTGCTGGCAGATGCAAAGGCGGATGTGGTTATGAAGTATGGAACTAAAATGCCCGATAAAGAACTCTCGCAGCGCTGGACTTTCATTATTGATCCATCTTTAAAAATCCGCGCCGTTGATCGCCAGGTAGACCCTGTTAAAGATGCCGAGAAAGTTGCAAAATTAATTTCAGATATGAAAAAGTCAAACTAGCGTGTAACCGCAGAAACGATTGCCTGGGGTGGCAGTAAATCTTCAAGCAATACTGCCACCACGCTCTATAATTTAGCGGGATTTTTCTAAATTTAGAACTAGTGACCCTGGACATTCTGTGGACCCAACGATTTCTAAAAGCACCGTGTTCGCCATCGCCTGTAATTTATAAGCAAGGAGCTCGCTATTGGCAGGAACTACCTGATCGCGAACAGAATTTTTTATGATCTGACCATTTTGTTTTTGCCAACAACTTTTTTTAGCGCCCGCGGATCTTAAACTTCCAGCTTCTACCACCGACTTATTCAGTTTTTTTGCAGAGCTTACGACCCGGTTGTAGACGTTTCCTTGTTTGCAAAGTTGCGAGTCATTATCTGAAATTGTCGTTACGCGAATCAAGTAATCACTATCAAATTTATAGTTTTCGCTGGCGGCTTTATTTACACCGTCACAACTCTTTGAGGTTACCGTCCAGGTGTCTGATAGCTTAAACATGGCTGGTGAATTGTCGCCGGGCTGATTTTCCTTTTCTCCGGCGCAACCCAAAATAAGAACCAATGATAATACGGATAGAAGCTTCATGGTCTCCTCCTCAAAGAATAGGAAGTCTCACATATTTTTGTGAATGGCGAGCAACACTACCGACGCGCGGCTTCTTTGCGGCGCCATCTTTAGTCAACGCATTCGCAACATCTGAACCACTAAAGTCACCAAAGCTCGTAACACTTGCGAAACACTAAAAAATCTTTGTCCCATATAGAGAATAACGCAAAGTTTTTAAAAATTTACGCCGAGACCTTTGTACTGAAACCAGGAGATAAGTATGAAAGCTTTAAAGGGTCTCGTCATCTCAGGACTGGCGCTACTGACATTCAGCGCATTCACCCAAAGCGTGACAGCACAAACTTTCGTCCAGCCGCAACCGCTTACGAACAAGCAATCTTTTATGCCTCCCAACGACATGAAAATCGATATGGGTGTCATGTCGCTAAATGGAATTGATCAAGCTTCATTCAATCAGGTTCTCGATGACATTACAGCGATCTATGCTCCGATCATTCAAAGTATGGGTGGCCAATTGCAAATGCAAAAACTGTGGAGTGATTCGACGGTCAACGCGGAAGCATCTAGAAATGGAAACATTTACGTTGTTAAAATGTACGGTGGGATGGCTCGTCACCCCTCAGTCACCGTTGATGCAATGGCAATGGTCGCATGTCATGAGATTGGCCATCATATCGGTGGAGCTCCTAAAATGACTCAGCCAGGAGGTTTCTGGGCGAGCGTTGAGGGTCAGTCAGATTATTGGGCTTCATTAAAGTGTCTACGCAAGCTCTGGAGAAATGATAACAATCAAGACATTGTAAGCCGCATGAATGTCGATGCTCACGCAGAGAAGCTTTGCCATGAGGCCTTTGCCGACGGCAATCAAGCCGCCCTTTGCTCACGAACGGCAATGGCTGCAATGGCATTGATGGGCGTTTTAGCGGGTAGCAGCGGCCTTCCAAAATTTGATACGCCAGATGGACGAAGAGTTACTCGTACCGACGAAAATCATCCGCAAGCGCAATGTCGTCTTGATACTTATTTTAATGGTGCGCTTTGTGCGGTTTCAGAAAACACTGACGTTAATCAAACAAGTCCAAGCGTCGGTACTTGCACCAACCGGCAAGTTCCCGGTGCGCGCCCACTGTGTTGGTACTATGAAAGCGGCACTCCAGGACCAACACCTACGCCTACTCCGACACCAACACCGATGCCCACACCAGGTCAGACCAATACTCCAGCAATTAATGGTGTAACTGAGTATCGCGTTCAAGACCCCAGAGAACAAATTATGTTTGTTTACGATGTATCTAACATTCAAGGCGCCGATGCAGCCCATGTTGAGATCGGTTTACCAAATACACCGTTCCCGAACCCTAACGACACAAGGCCTTCTCCGCGCCGACTTTGGGGAGGCACCTTTCAAGGTGTACGACAAAATCTTCCTCTCTATGTGCAAAACTTACCGCAGCGAGGAGTTTATTATTTCAGGGTAATTCCTTTAAGCAATCGTTCGCGCCAGCCTGTTGGCAGGTTCTCTAATCCCGCGGTTCTATTTTATGGAGTGGGCGCTAGGGTGCGGGAACAAAAAATGCGGGACTAGATGTACAAATACTGTTAGGTATCATCCTTTCGAAAAGGCTAATGGTGGTAAATGAAGTCTCTTTGTATTTTTTGCGGTTCAAGTCCGGGCAATGATCAAACTCTCATTCAAGAAATTAAAAAACTCATGGCCTTTTTGGCGCGAGAAAACTGGTCGGTTGTCTACGGCGGTGCTAGCGTCGGCATTATGGGTTTAGTTGCCGATGAAGCACTTAAAAATAATATGAAAGTGACGGGTGTCTTACCAAAAAATTTCCAACAAAAAGAAATCGCGCATGCTGGTTTGAGCAAACTTATTCTTGTTGATACTATGCATGAGCGCAAATTTAAAATGTATGAACTTAGCGATGCATTTTTGGTTTTGCCTGGTGGTCTCGGAACGCTCGATGAGCTTTTTGAAATCACCACTTGGAAACAAATTGGATTTCATAAAAAGCCGATCGGAATTTGGAATTACCAGGGCTACTATGACTCTCTCCTCAAATTTCTTGAGCACAGTAAGGAAAAAGGATTTGTACCACAGCAACTCTCGGGTTTGCTTATTGCCAATAAAGATTACGAAGCCCTTATACGCGGTTTTATCAACATTTAAGATGGCTCAGCCTGAATAATTTACTAGGTTACTCCCGTTTTTTGACAAAAATCGGCAATGATGTTTGAATTCGCCTTCGCATAAGAGGGGAGGGCCAATGTCAGATTCGATCGATGTTTCTACCACAATTTTAGAGTATGCTAAGCGATCAAAGGCTACTCCATTTTTTGATTTAAAGGATTTAAGTGCTACGCAAGAGCCAGCTCGGATCAGCGCCTTGCTCGAAGACGCGAATGAAGCATTGAGATGTCTTTATCAAAATCCATTTCCTCGCAAGAACTTAAGAGATTCTAATAAATAAAAAAGGCTGGTTTTTAGGGCCAGCCTTTTTGTTTCGAAATTTAATTTTATAATTAATTTTCGTCGTCGTATCCACGTCGGTTTCCACCGCCGCCACCACGACCGCCACCACCGCCACGGAAGCCACCGCCACCGCCGCGAGGTCCACCACGACCGCCACCACCGCCGCGGAAGCCACCGCCACCGCCACGAGGACGATCTTCTCTTGGCTTTGCTTCGCTCACGATAATTTTACGACCATCCATTTCTGTACCATTCATGGAGCTGATCGCATTTGATGCTTCATCATCGTTAGACATTTCAACAAAGCCAAAACCTTTGCTGCGTCCAGTTTCACGATCAGTAATTACTTTTGCGGAATCAACTGAACCGTGTTGTGAGAATGCTGATTGAAGAGCATCGTCGGTTGTAGAGAAAGGCAAATTGCCAACGTATAATTTTTTACCCATAGGGCCTCCTAAAAAAACTCCTAAAGAGACGATGGGCAAAACAAAGAACCCAAGACCTTTAGTAGCCAGTTACTAATGCTATAGGTAACAGAAGTTGCCGTTTTTGAATAGTCAAAATATCAAAAATTGTTAGACACAGAAAGCCAATAATCCTCACTACTTACAGTAGAAATTTCGGAGGCAATTCCATAGCGCTGAGTTAGCTTTTCCTCTAAGAATTTCAAGTTAGTAGCCCTCAGCGCAATGGTGCCGTTAAGAAATTCGGCCTTGGCGCCATAACGAAGGTCCCCCAAAATCGGAGCTCCATTGCTGCTTAAATGATATCTGAGTTGGTGCCAGCGTCCAGTTTTTGGTCGTAGTAGCCACTTGAAGCATTCTTGTTTATCCCATACGAAAGTCTTTTCTAAAGTGGCCTCGGTGATAGCTAGCTTCCCATAGTCTGCAGCGAAAGTGCGGCGTTTACCTTTAGCAAGTTTGTTTTTCCACTCGTAATTTGAGCCCGGAGCAAAGTCTCCATTGATCTCGGTCAAAGCTTCATAGGTTTTAACGACCGTGTGTTTTTCGAAAGCGTCGCTTACTACCTTTTGAGCACCGGGTGTCTTTGCAAAAAGCAGAAGACCGGAGACTTCAAAATCGAGGCGATGAATCGGAAACAGGTTTTTATGAGGGATGTGTTTAATGAATTGCGCGGCAAAAGGTCGCGCGTCTTTATCTTGAAAACGACTCGGGACACTTAACACGCCGGCCGGCTTATCAACGACAATGAGGTGTTCGTTTTCAAAAATAATTTTTAGCATCAATCCTCGGGTGTGTTATAAACAAGGTGATGATTTATATTGTGGACTGCTTATGAGATCAAGACTTAAAAAAATTTGGATTTCTTTTTTTGTGATTGTTATTGTCAGTGTTATAGGTACCCACAAATGGATGGAGTTAAAGGTTATCAAAGTGTCTCAACAGGTAGAAAACGGCGGAGATATTATGAGGCAATACGAAAATGGTGAAATTAGTTTCGTCGAATTTTACCAAAAGGTAAGTCAGGCGAAACGCAAATGAAAATAGAATCTCTTGTTGTCGGTAGTTTTTCATGTAACTGCTTTATTTTGATTGATGAACCCAGTATGGAAGCCATCGTTATTGACCCAGGGGATGAGCCGGAAGTTATTCTATCCTATTTAGCCAACGAGGAAATAAAGGTTAAGGCTCTGTTACATACCCATGCGCATCTTGACCACATGATGGCGACGAAAGAGGTCGCCCGCCAAACCAATGCTCCCACCTTCCTTCACAAAGAGGATTTGTTTTTGTGGACTAATCTGCAGATGCAGGCAGATCTCTTTGGTTTCAAAGTAGAGCCCCCAGGAAAAGTGGATAGTTTCTTACAAGATGAAATGGAGATTAAGTTTGGCAAAGAAAAGTTAAAAACGATCTTTACTCCCGGTCATACTCCCGGCTCATGTTGTTTTCATTTTGCCGGAAACGATTCCATCTTATTTTCTGGTGATACTTTGTTCAAGAATTCCATTGGTAGAACTGATTTGTGGGGTGGTGACTCCGCAAAAATCGCGAAGTCGATAAAAAACCGCTTATACAGTTTGGACGAAGATACTTTGGTTTTATGTGGACACGGTCCCGAAACACAGATCTCGAGAGAAAAAAGATATAATCCTTTTGTAACCGCTTAGGTACCCGTTTGTTTTTGTCCAATGCGGTTTAGTACGCGTTGCAATTTGGACTGCAGTAAGGACTGTGTATAGGGTTTAACGATGTAATCGGCAACGCCGTGAGTGATGGCCTCTAGGATGTTTTTTTGATTGCCTTCTACGGTGACGAATATCACGGGAATATTTTTGAACTTCTCGTCGCTTTGGCAAAACTTCAGAAACTCAATCCCATTCATATTGGGCATATCCCAATCACAAATGATAAGGTGAAACGGATCAGTTTTAGTGTCGGCCTCTTTCAGTTTTTTGACAGCATCAACACCGTCGGTGGCCATAGTGATTTTACGAAAACCCATGTCTGTCAGGTAATTGTTAAGCATCGCGCGCATCGTTTCCATATCGTCGACAACGAGAACCTTGGTATTCGCAGAAAACATTTGTTTACTCCGTTATTAATGCATTCATCTAATAGATTAAGGTAAAAGCTGACGTTGATAAAGAAAATGTTTGCCGACGAAAATCTATAAAATAAACTGGACTAAAGCTTGTGGTCCTTGGTTTAGGGATTTCTGTAATAGAGTGTTTTCAAGCCACTTTGTTGACCTCGCATTTCAAAATTAAATTCAAGACAATTACCAGTACAAGTAGTCAAAATCGTCGAATAGGCGCACGCAATGTGCTCGTTGCCAAATAAACGCGCAAAAAAATTGGCTTAAAGCCGTTGACATAAAATTCGGCAAATGATTTTTTAGTGTGGTTCAAACACAAACAACACCCCATTCTCAAAGGAGAGAATTTATGAAAAAGGTTTCCCTTGGCCTGGCTTTGCTTGGCTTGTTAGCATCAGCTTGTCAACACATCCCCTACGCACGACAAGTAAAATCAAAACCACAACAGGGCGGAGTTATTGCTCTTAATGTTAATCATGTTCCTGAAGATCGTCAAAAAGCTGAAGGCATGATGCAAACAACTTGCGGCAGAAGCTCTTACAAAATCGTTGAAGAAGGTGAAGCTGTTATCGGTACAGAAACAACTTCAAGTGGAAACGCTTACAACAACTCTTACGGTTCAGGCTCAGGTTTCTCAGCCTTTGGTGTACCTCTTTCTGGTGGTACTTCGATGAACTCAAATTCAAGCACAGTTCAGAAAAAAGAATGGCAAATCACTTACGAATGCCAAAACGTAGCTTCGAATGCACCAACTCCAGCTCCTGCTTCTGTAGCTCCAAAAGCGAAAAAGTAAATTTAAGTCTTAAATGACAAAATAAAAAAGCCAGGTCACAAAACCTGGCTTTTTTTTTACATTAACTAGAACCCAGTGATCACATGTCGAAATACAAATAGAACTCATAGGGAACTGGTCGCATCTGCATCGGTCGAATCTCATGATTGATCTTCCAGTCAACCCAAGTATCGATAACATCTTTAGTAAAGACATCACCTTTCACCAAGAAATTATGATGTGAACCAAGTTTCAATACGGCCTCTTCAAGTGAGCCTGGTGTTGACGGAACATTTTTTAGTTCCTCAGCACTCAATCCGTAGATATCTTTCTCGAGCGGTGCTCCTGGATCGATTTTGTTTTGAACGCCATCGATACCCGCCATTAAAATCGCTGCACAGTTAAGATAAATATTTGCACTAGGATCTGGTGTTCTGAACTCGATCCTCTTTGCTTTCGGATTTGAGCCGGAATTGGGAATACGAATCGCCGCTGAGCGATTTTTATAACTATAAGCCAAATTGATCGGCGCTTCATAACCCGGGACAAGTCGTTTGTAGGAGTTTGTTGTCGGGTTGGTGATACCACACATCGCCGGCGCATGTTTCAAGACGCCGCCAATAAAGTGTAGCGCAGTTTGAGAAAGTCCGGCGTACTTGTCTCCTGCGAAAAGATTTTTTCCGTCTTTCCATATGGAAACGTGAGTGTGCATTCCTGAACCGTTATCACCAAAAATCGGTTTTGGCATAAAAGTCGCTGTTTTGCCGTGACGTTTGGCAACGTTTTTCACGATGTACTTAAACCACATCATTTTATCACAAATTTCCAACATCGAATCGAAACGTAAGTTAATTTCTCCTTGGCCTGCTGACGCCACTTCATGGTGTTGGCGCTCAACTTCGATTCCTGCTTTTTCCATTTCAAGACAAATTTCAGTGCGTAAATCATGAAGTGAATCATGTGGAGGAACTGGGAAGTAACCTTCTTTGTGGCGAGGTTTGTAGCCTAAGTTTCCGCTTTTTTCATCGCGGCCGGTATTCCATGTCGCTTCGTTGGAATCAACTTTATAGAAACCGCCGTAATTGGATTGTTCATAGCGAACATCATCGAAAATAAAAAATTCTGCTTCTGGACCAAAAAACGCAGAATCACCGAGCCCGGTCGCTTTTAAGTGGGCAATTGCTTTTTTGACGATTTGGCGTGGATCGCGTTCATAAGGAACGAGTGTGTCTGGCATGTGAATATCACAAATCAACGACAATGTGGGGACTTCCATGAAGGGGTCCATCTTTGCAGTGTTGGGATCGGGCATGACGATCATGTCTGATTCGTGAATGCTTCGCCAGCCACGAATTGAGCTACCGTCAAAACCTAAACCTTCTTCAAAAAGTGAAGGTGAAAGTTGACTGACAGGAATTGTGAAGTGTTGCCAGGTTCCAGGTAGATCACAAAATTTGAGATCCACCATTTTTACGCCATTGGCTTTGGCGAAGTCCATTACCGATTGTGGGGTCATGCCGCTACTCCTTTATGGTTTTTAAAATTATTAAAATTACAATGCTTCTTCATTTCTTTCATTTGTTCTGATGCGTACCACTGCGTCCACTGGAGTAACGAAAATTTTACCATCACCGATTTTCCCAGTGTGTGCAGATTTTCTAATTGCCTCAATGGCAGAATCTACAAGCGAATCATTGAGAACAACTTCAATTTTAATTTTTGGAAGAAAATCAACGACGTATTCGGCGCCCTTATAAATTTCAGTACGACCTTTTTGTCTGCCGAATCCACGAATCTCAGTGATCGATAATCCTTCGATGCCAACTTCTGATAGAGACTCCACGACATCATCGAGTTTAAAGGGTTTAATGATGGCTTCAATTTTTTTCATTTTTGGGGGAGTCCGTTTTAAATTGGTATAGTCTTAACAACTATTTATTTTACTTTCAAACAATCTGGTGTGTTTGTTGCTAGCTGTTGTCGATTCTTTTTGGAAAAAGCTAACGAAATTTTTCTAAAAAATTAGCATTGAAACTATTTTGTTAATCAGCGCGGGTAACGCATTTGAAAGAAGTTGCGCTTGATTTGGTTCTTTGTTATACCTTTCAAACTTTTCTTCGCGACGTCTTAAGAGAAATAAAGCTAGATTCATCTAGGTATTTTAATAGGGTGGTTAATGGAACTAAATTCTCTTTTTATCTATGGCTCGTTGTCCGAAGGAATGGTCCATTTCGAAAAAATCTCAAATTATATAACTGAAAAATCACCTGCTACTATTAAAGGTACTGTCTATCGTTTAGAAGTTGGCTTTCCCGTCTTGTTAGCAGACGGCCATACTGAAATACCCGGTACATTGGTTACGTTGAAAGACAGCGATATGCTGTTTACCGTCCTTGATGAGTTTCATGGCGTGTCCTTAACAGAGCCACATAAGAGTCTTTACTTTCGCAATACCGTTCCAGTAACAATCGGTGACAGTCAGGGTGAGTGCTATTGTTATATGCTTAATCCTGTTAAGCTGCCGCGAGCGGCAACATTGGTTGGCGACGGTAATTGGCAGAAGTCTATTGAGGACCAGCCGCCAATCGTTATGACACTCACTGAACGTCATAAGGGTTACATCAAAAAATTGGCTGAATCGAATCGTCGTGATTCTATTGTCTATCCGCTGGATGTATGCCGCGATCTGGAGCGCTTGCAGATTATTGTTGATAAAGGTCGTCGCTTCGCGCTGACTTCACTAGGCAAAGAAATTTGCCGCTTTATCTAAGATGTTTAACATTGTCCTGGTTGAACCCGAAATTCCCAATAACACTGGCAATATTGGCAGAACATGTGTCGGCACCGATTGCACCTTGCATTTGGTTGAGCCATTTGGCTTTGAAATCAGCGATAAGCAATTAAAACGCGCTGGTTTGGACTATTGGCCTTATCTTAAATGGAAAACTTACGGTGATTTTTCAGCCTGGAAAGCCGGTGTTTCCGATCCAAGCAGAGTATTTTTCTTTTCAAAAAAATCTGAGAGAAGTTTTTTTGAAGTCGAGTACCAACCTGGTGACTGGTTTGTGTTTGGTAAAGAAACCAAGGGACTGAGCGATGAGATTCTTAACCAACACGCCGCACAAACGGTAACGATACCAATGTTTGGTCCAATTCGAAGTCTCAATCTTGCAAATGCTGTTTCCGTCGCCATATATGAGGGCATTCGACAAGTCTCCTCTACTCGACATAGCGATAATAAGTTCCTGGAGTTATAGACACTTAAGTAAAGTCAAGTTACTCTAAAACTTATGCTTAAGAAACTTGTCACTTCCATATTCGGCACCAAACACGATCGTGATATGAAACGAATTCAACCTCTTGTTGAAGCGGTGAATTCATTTGAACCTAAAATAAAACCACTGACTGATGAACAGTTAAAAGAAAAAACGGCAGAGTTTAAAAGTCGCCTCCAAAAAGGGGAAACGTTAGACGATATTCTTCCGGAAGCCTTTGCTGTCTGTCGAGAGGCAGCTCTTCGGGTTTTAGGAATGCGCCACTACGATGTTCAGTTAATCGGTGGAATCATTTTACATCGTGGATCGATTGCGGAAATGAAAACAGGAGAAGGAAAAACGCTGGTTGCAACGTTGCCTGTTTATTTGAATGCCCTGTCTGGAAAAGGTGTGCATGTAGTCACCGTCAACGATTATTTAGCAAAACGTGATGCTGAGTGGATGGGACGTCTTTATAAATTTCTTGGTTTGAGTGTTGGTATTATCGTTCACGAATTAAACGACGAAGAGCGTAAGGCTTCTTACAATTCAGACATTACCTACGGAACGAACAACGAGTTTGGTTTTGATTACCTTCGCGACAATATGAAATTTGATATCGAAGATTATGTGCAAAGACCACTTAACTTTGCCATCGTCGACGAATGTGACTCTATTTTGATCGATGAGGCTAGAACGCCACTGATCATTTCAGGACCGGCGGAAGGTTCGACTGCGAAATACTACACAGTCAATAAGGTGATTCCACATTTAGTTAAGGGCGTTCACTTCACGATGGAAGAAAAGTCGCGAACGGCTTCACTTACCGAAGAGGGTAATAGCAAAATCGAAGAGCTGCTTGCCGTCGAGAACATCTATGACCCGCGCCACATTGATTTGCTCCATCACGTGTATCAATCCTTAAAAGCGCATCACCTGTATAGGCTTGATGTCGACTACATGGTTAAAGACGATGAAGTTATCATTGTTGATGAATTCACTGGTCGACTCATGCCTGGTCGTCGGTGGAGTGATGGTCTACACCAAGCTGTCGAAGCTAAAGAAGGTGTAAAAGTTAAAAACGAAAACCAAACGTTGGCGACGATCACTTTCCAAAACTATTTTCGAATGTATAAAAAGCTCGCTGGCATGACTGGAACTGCCGATACTGAAGCTGTTGAGTTCAAAAAGATTTATAATCTCGATGTTGTTGTGATCCCCACGAATCGCACTATTCAGCGTAGCGACCAAGACGACGTCGTTTATAAAACCGAGCAAGCGAAATTTAAGGCGATTGTCGATGATATCAGAGAACGTAGCGCCAAGGGACAGCCGTGTTTGGTAGGAACAGTGAGTATCGAAAAGTCAGAGGTGCTTGGAAATTTTTTAAAGAATCAAAATGTCCGTCACAATGTTTTAAATGCTAAACACCACGAGCGAGAGGCCGATATTATCGCCCAAGCTGGAAGAAAAGGCGCTGTTACTATCGCAACGAATATGGCGGGTCGTGGTACCGATATTTTATTGGGCGGAAATGCCGAAGTATTGGCGAAACTTGAAAATTCTGCTGATACACCAGAAGAGTTTCATGCGTTGGTCACAAAGTACAAATCCATTACAGAAAAAGAAAAACAAGAAGTGATCTCCGCTGGCGGCTTGTACATAGTAGGTACTGAACGCCATGAATCGCGTCGTATTGATAATCAGTTACGCGGTCGCGCTGGTCGCCAAGGTGATCCAGGCGCTTCAAAGTTTTATTTGTCTCTCGAAGACAACCTCATGCGAATTTTTAACGGCGAGCGCTTACAAAAAATCATGAACACGCTCAAAGTTCCAGACGATGAACCAATCACTGCTGGTATGGTTAGTCGTGCCATCGAATCAGCTCAAAAAAAGGTGGAGGCACATAACTTCGATATACGTAAACACCTTTTAGAGTTTGACGACGTTATGAACCAACAGCGCACGATCGTTTATGGTTTACGTCGGCGCATTCTTGAGAATCAAAATGTCAGCGAAGTAGTTATGGAAATGCTCTCCGATGTTACTTCCGATATTTTGGATGCTCATGCTGCAGCTGATGCGAAGAAACATCTTTGGAATATAGAAGGTCTAAAAGTTGCCCTGCAACAGCAGTTTGGTATCAATGTTGAATTTCCATCGCTGGCAGAGCTCGACGCTGATAAGGTGACTGAACTGGTTAAAACCGGTGTCAAGGCGGCTCTAGAGAGACAAAAAACTACGCTTTCGCAATTTTTTGATCATCTTCAAAAGATGATTTTATTGCAAACTATTGACGTTCGTTGGAAAGAACATTTGGCGCGCGTGGACCAATTAAAAGAGGGCATTAACTTGCGTGCTTATGCGCAAAAAGATCCACTCATCGAATATAAAAAAGAAGCTTTTAGAGCGTTCGAAGAAATGAATGTTTTCGTGCGCACCGAGACCATCGAGAAGTTAATGAAGGTGCAAGTAGTTTCCCAAGATCAGGTCCCACAGGATCTGGGTGAGCTTGAGGAAACCTCCAACCAACAACTTAACTACAACAACCCTGCTGAGCTCATCGAGAGTTCGCCAATGTCAGTACCGATGGGAGCACCTATGAGCGCCGGTCCGCTGGCATCGCGCCAAGAGGGACTAGTAGGTAATGGCCGTGGCCCTGTTGCTCCCACTAAGCGTAACGAACCTAAGGTTGGCCGCAACGATCCCTGTCCTTGCGGTAGCGGTAAGAAATATAAAAAATGTCACGGAGCTATCAGTTAAAGGATACCTATCAGCATGGCCCAGTGTCCAAAGTGTAGTGCTGCCGTTAGCGTTGATTTTGGAATTACCACCTGTACAAGTTGTGATGCCATTTTGTTTGTCGATATGAATGGTAATGTTCAACTTGAGGACCAGCAAGGTCCCGTCGCTATGGGCTTTCCTCCGCCGAGCCAAGAGCGGGAGTCTTCACCTCAGGAAATCGTAGCCCCGATCGTCAGTTTTCCGCAAACCGCGAGTACGCCCGCTGATCCTAATTTTTCTACTGAGCTTGCGGTTGAAAATGCCACCGCACCAGACAATGTTATACCCGTTGATCCGCCTCCGCACATATTGACGGACCCGCAATCCAAACCCGCGTCGGGAGATCTGTCGGAAATCGCCAAGTTTGGAAATTCCGAAGTCTCATTGGGAAAAGATGGTCCTTATATCTACGATATACTTATCTGGAATATAGATTCACGTGAGGTGCGAGAACGTTTGCGCGAGGCCTTAACGGATCGACGTTTTGCCTGGGACGTAGACAAACTGATGAATTCGATTCAACAAGGTGCTTTAAGAATTTCGCAGATTAACGCCGTGAAGTCGGCGGTGGTTGTTAACAGATTAAAAAATCTACCAGTGGGAATTTCATGGGAACAAAAATTATTTACGGATATTGGCTCTTAATTTTTCTTTTAAACTTCGCCAATGCGGGGACTTGGGAAACGCATAAGCAAAATCTTCCCAATTTAGCCGGCGAGATCACAGCTCTGGAACATGAACTAGCTAGCCTAATCGCTACAAAAAGAACTCAAACCGATCGAACACTCATTCAAAAATCGATGAAAGAAATTAGTGAGAAGTACAAAAAACTCGAGGAAACTTACAAAAAGTACAACAAAGAAGTAACCCACGTAAAATTCCGCCATCCAGAACAAGGAGAAGAAGGTGAGCGCCAATACACTTTGATTAAACCTAAAACGGTTGAACAAATTGAGAGTGATATCGGAGTTGATGGCAAGCTTGATCGCATAAAAAGGAAGATGGAGCGCCAATATCAAAAGCCAGTTGTCGAAACGCCTCCCGAGCAGCACGTCGAAGATAAAAACAATGTGGATGAAGAAAGTAAAACCAAGAGAATACTTTTAAAGAAATAAAATTAGTCGTCGCAGCCGATACGCTCTGTGGCCATTAAAATATGATCGACCCAAAGATTTTGATTCACCGGCGAAACTCCGCCAAACGCTAACTGAATAATCGCAGGTTTTACATCAGTCGTGTAACGTATTACGAAATTTTTAATTTCGATTCTCAAATCATTATCGATCCAAAGTCGCTCTTCACCGTTGGCCAGACCCGGAGTATTTGTCTTCATTTCCAGTTCCAGACAGACCCAGCGATTAGTTGGAAAATTCATTGCCGGGGCCATCTGACTAAAATTTGAACCAAAGTAAGTGTCGGGAGGTGCTGGGTTCATACTTGGAAAATAAGTGTTCAAGTGAAACGGGCCAGGCGCACTGCTGGCTGGGTCTTTCATCATTTTGAAGCCAGTGGAGAAAAAATCAGTTCCGTTCGGTTGGCTGCCCATTTTGCCTAAACCCGAATAGGGATTGTCAGTGCGGCCAGCGATAAGATTTAAAAGACTTTGGCCAGCATTATCGAATTGGAAGTTTGCTTGTAACTTCACAAATAATCTCACGAAGACGCGGTCATAGGCCGGGTTAAAGACGTAGCTTAACCAACCACCTTGCTGACCGGCCAGAAAGCTAATTTGTAGCGAACGAGTTCCATTGTGAAAAGTGCCAGCTGCGCTACTTAGCGAGTGGAAAGCGGGGTTGTAACCATCAGACCAGCGATTAAAAGCGGTGGCATCTTCGAACCCCTCCGAGAAAACTAAAGATGCGGGGTTCAGTCGTGGCACGGGTGGCGGAGTTGGGGTAGGAGCTGGTGTTGGTGCAGGTGTAGGGTTAGGAGTCGGGTTTGGTGTTGGGCTCGGAGCTGGATTCGGTAAAGGGCTTGGGTTAGGCGTCGGTGAAGGCGAAATAGACGGCCCTTGCGAAGCTTGTCTGGTGATTTGGCCTTCGAGCTTACCTAAGTTGGCGGGATCAGAACAACCATTACCAAAAATAATGGCAGCAAAGGTCGCGATCAGCATTACCGTTACTATTCGCAAAGTATCCCCCTATTTCAAATTCTATAATAGAAGGAGTCTTGTTTCTAGAATGTTCTCGTCAGATAAAAGATACGTAATTTGGCAAAAGGTATGTTCTATCTTGAGATAAATTTTTGAGAACTAAAAAATTTCTGCCAACATACAACGGGCACCGCCGCCGCCGACCGTCTCGATAGTATCAATTCGAGACGAAATGATTCCACCGTGCCGACCGAGCAAGTTAAGCTGGCTAGGAGTGAAATTTAAGCGCGCTCGTTCTGACATAATCCAAAATCTATTTTGCTTACGTGAGGTAACTTCTAAAAGATTTCCGCAAAAAGAAAATAGTTGTTCAAATGTAATCTCAAGAATTTCTCTACCACCCTGTTCGACTTTTTTGATGAGCTTTTCACGATATTCTTTGGCAATCGCTGCAAGGCAAATTATAGCTAACTTACTGCCTACCGACATCATCACGTTCGTATGGTAAATTTCCCTTCCATGTGGATCGTTCATCGGAAAAACAAAACTTTCAAAATCAAGAGCCTTGCAAAAGGCCGCTAATGGTTCAGGATGAGTTCGCGAAGAAAGGCCCGCATAGGCAACGTGATTAACTCTGTCGAGGACCATGCTACCAGTGCCTTCTAAAAATAAATTCTGCTTTTCAAAAATAGTGAGATCAATGAGTTTTCGTTCGGATTGCAAAAACTGAAGAACATTTTGCTCGCGCTCTCGGCGTCGGCTGTTCGCCATCATTGGATAGAGGACCAAACTGCCATCACTATGAGTGGAGAACCAATTGTTAGGAAAAACGGCATCGGGAAGTCTTAATCCACTTTTTTCGGGAACAGTTACATCAATATCGTTCTGCCTTATTTTCTCAACCAAGCTGTTAAATTCATCAAGGGCCAGCGCCTCAACGTTTTGCTTGAGATTCTTGGCAAACGAGTTAGTTGCCGAGGTTTCGCTGTTAAAGGCGAAGGCTTCGGGTGCTATCATTAATAGGGAATGAGTCGTCTGCGGTTCTATTGTATTTCTTTGAATTGTGGGAGCTCGCTGTTTTCTTCGGGATTGTCTTTGGCATCTAACAGTGCTTTTTCCAATTTTTCTTTGTTAGCTTTTGGATCTACCTTTTCTTGCGAGGCTACGGCGCCAGAAGCGGGATAATGTGAATTGCGCGCGTCTATATCTTTAGCTGTTTGCCCTGACTTCGGTAAAGAGGGTTCACCTTTATAGGTCACCTTGTTACCTTTAAAGCGAAGTTCCTTTACTATTTTTTTGTCGCCATCATAAAAAGTGTACTGCCAAACGTCTTCGTTGCTTCTTCTCTTTGTTAATGTTGGACCGCCAAGGGATTCAAGGACTTCACCTTTTTCCATCCCCACACTAACGGCATCAAAAGAATGCTGAACGCTTGTGCAACCGAGAGCTAAACTTAAAGAGATGATAAGAAAAATCTGTTTCATGCGACCTTTTTATTATAACCCGGAGTACGTATCAGACCTAAACAAAAATTTTCTTGTATCATGTTGGGACGGCAACTGCGCTTCTGCATTTATTTTTGGCAGTACGATTTTCGTGACATGCAATATATGCGGTGCTACTTTTACCTCAAACCATTAAAATACTTGGGCTACTTTAGAACAACTACGAGGTAAAGATGGGCTTAGATCAGAATGACCATAATAAAGGTGGTTATCAGGCTTTCTTGTTCAGTATGATTTTTTCATTTCTTTTTTTCGCTTACGTTTCATTTCTTCACTCTGGTGTTGTTTTGGATAATCCAAAAGTCAAACAAGATGCAGACGTAAAAATGGCTGGTGGTGAGAGCGCGCAGCCAGCAGAAGACGTTTCAAAAAATCCAACACCGTGGATCCCTTCTCCTGCTATGGTTGCTTATGGCAAAGGAAAATATCAGGCCACCTGTGCTGTTTGTCACGGCGACGCTGGTTTGGGAAATGGTCCCGCAGGTGCGAGCTTAAATCCTAAACCAAGAAATTTCGTTGAAGATAAATTTAAGCGTGGTGCTACTACCGATATGATTTTCATCACTATTCGCGATGGATTGCCAGGAACAGGAATGGCGTCATTTGGTCACTTGCCGGTCGTTGATCGTTGGGCCATCACTCACTTTGTCCGATCTCTAATTAGAAAACCACCTTCTGACAACGCGGCAGAAGTCGAAAAACTTGGTAAAGAGGGGAAATAAGAGTGATGCGTAGTTATCTACGAGGAATTATCTCTCTTCTTTTTCTTTATTGTTCTATTGCCTCTTCGCATTCCTATGATTTACAGAAAAATCTGAAAGCCAATGAAACGCCTAAAGAGCTACAAAATGTTGGCATTGAAGAAAAATTAGGTGTTCATATTCCCGGCGAACTTTCTTTCCGCGATGAGCAAGGAAAGACAGTTTTACTTTCAGACTACCTGAATAAGGGTCGTCCAGTTATTTTGTCCTTAGTTTATTTCGGTTGCGATAATCTTTGTAACTTCCACCTCAACGGTTTGTCCGACGCTTTCAAAAAATTGAAAGCAAAAATGGGCGACGATTATGAGGTTGTGTCGGTAAGTATCGATGACAAAGAAACACCCCCGTTAGCTCAGAATAAAAAAAATAATTATCTGAAGTCCCTTGGTTCAGTTGGTAACGCAAATGGCTGGCACTTTTTGACGGGCGATAAAGCGGCTATCGATAATTTAGCAAAGCAAGTTGGCTTTAAATTTAAATGGAACGATGAAACCAAGCAATGGGCCCATGCCTCGGCCGCAATTATTTTGACTCCTGAAGGAAAAGTTTCTCGCTACCTTCACGGTGTCTTGTTTGAACCCAAAACTTTAAGTCTAGCGATTACCGAATCTTCGAAATTCAAGATTAGTAATCTTGTGGATAGCTTTGTGCTGTTGTGTTTTCGCTACGATCCACATCAAAGTAAGTACACGGTTGCAGTTACCAACATTATGAAAATTGGCGGTGCTGCGACTATCGCGGTAATGATATTTATTCTTGGAAACTTCTGGTTTCGACAAAGATATTCACTATTGAATCAGGGAGACAGCTAATGATCTGGTCAACGATGGCATGGGGCCAAGGCAGTAATTTTATGCCCTTTCAGGGGACGAAACTTGCGGTACAGGTTGACGAAGCCTACAAATTTATCGTGGTAACAAGCACTATTGCCTGTTTGCTTCTTATCGGCGGAATGATCTATTTTGCTATTAAGTATCGTCGCAAAAGTCTTTCCGATAAAACTGGGGACATCACTCACAATGGTATGCTTGAATTCTTGTGGAGTTTTATTCCCTTCTTAATCTTCATGTTCATGTTTGGTTGGGGTTGGTACATTTTCGATCAAATGCGCCATCCACCGAAAGACGCCTTTGAGGTTCACGTCATTGGTAAACAATGGTCATGGGAATTTAAATATAAAAGCGGTCGGAGTTCGCCAAACTTGGTTGTTCCCGTAAATCAACCGGTGAAACTTATCATGACCTCTACTGATGTTCTTCATAGCTTTTTTGTTCCTGCCTTCCGTGTGAAACAAGACGTGGTACCGGGAATGTACACTAGTATGTGGTTTACCGCCGAAAATGAAGGCGAATACCAAGTGTTCTGTACTGAATATTGTGGCGCCCAACACTCGGGAATGTTGGCTAAAGTTCAAGTGCTAAGCCAGCCCGAATTTGAGAAATGGTTAGCCACTGATCCTTATAAAGGTCTGAGCTTAGTTGATATCGGCAAAAAAGTTTATCAGGAGAAAGGTTGTTTTGCATGTCATTCTCTTGATGGCAAGAACAACGTTGGTCCAAGTTGGAAAGGGATGTTTGGCTCTGAACGACCTGTAGATGGCGGCCAAAAAGTAAGTTACGACGAAAACTATATTAGAGAATCGATATTAAATCCGTCAGCAAAAGTAGCTGCTGGCTTTGGAAAAGGGGTCATGCCCACTTTCCAGGGTAATATAGAGGATCAGCAAATCACGGCATTAATCGAACTCATAAAATCTATAAAGTAGGAGATTAAAATGGCGCACGCTGCAGCCCATGGCGAGAATTATCTTAATCATCAGAAAGGTTTGTGGTCTTGGCTGACAACGACTGACCACAAGCGCATCGGTATAATGTACTTCATAACTGTCGCGACTTTCTTTTTAGTGGGCGGAATTTTTGCGATGTTGATTCGCTATGAATTATTCACGCCACAACTAAATTTTTTCTCCGACCCGACCCTTTATAATCGAGCCATGACCTTTCACGGTGCCATAATGGTATTTATGGTTATCATTCCTGGTATTCCTGCATTTTTAGGAAACTTTATCTTGCCGATGCAGTTGGGTGCCAAGGATGTGGCCTATCCGAAATTGAACTTACTAAGTTGGTATTGTTTAATAGTCGGGGCGGGAGTTGCCTTAACTTCACTTATCTGGAAGGGCGCTGACACTGGCTGGACCTTTTACACTCCCTACTCGATTAATAAATCGTTTGAAGGAACGGTGTTGATGGTAGCTGGCGCCTTTATCATGGGGTTCTCGTCTATATTAACGGGAATAAATTTCGTGGCCACTACTCATAAATTACGAGCGCCAGGCATGACGATGAACAGAATGCCACTATTTGTTTGGGCGTTGTATTCGACGGCACTTTTGCAGATTTTGGCGACACCAGTTCTAGCAATAACTCTTTTGATTCTTGTTTTAGAGAAACTTTTGGGAGTTGGTATTTTTGATCCTGCCCTAGGCGGCGACCCAATTTTATTCCAACACTTTTTCTGGTTCTATTCTCACCCAGCTGTTTACATCATGATCTTACCGGCGATGGGAGTAGTGAGTGAGTTGATCACTACTTATAGTAAAAAAGACATTTTTGGTTACACCGCTATAGCTTACTCATCTCTTGCGATTGCAGCCGTCAGCTTTTTCGTTTGGGGCCATCATATGTATGTGAGTGGTCAATCAGAAGTTGCCGGGCTGATCTTTTCATTTTTGACGATGTTGGTGGGTGTGCCGACGGCGATTAAAATGTTTAACTGGCTTGCGACACTCTACCAGGGATCTATTCGCTTCAATGCGCCAATGCTTTTTGCTTTAGGGTTCTTATTTTTGTTCGCTATCGGTGGCGTGACAGGAATTATGTTGGCCACTATTGCTATAGACGTTCACTTCCACGATACCTATTTTGTGGTCGCACACTTTCACTATGTGATGGTGGGTGGAACACTGATGGCCATTATGGGCGGGATTTTTCATTGGTTCCCAAAAATGTTTGGCAAGATGGTAAGCGACTGTTTAGCTAGGTATTCGTTTGTCCTAATTTTCTTAGGATTTAATATTACCTTCTTTCCACAATTCATCGCTGGCGCAATGGGAATGCCACGTCGTTACGCGACCTACTTACCAGCCTATGAAATGCTAAATAAAATTTCTTCTATCGGCGCCTGGACAATTGGGTTAGGATTTCTACTAGGGCTTTACGCTATTATTCATGGACTTCTCAAAGGAGAAAAGGCTGGAGAAAATCCATGGGGCTCAACAACTTTGGAATGGAAAACACAGTCACCACCGATTCACGAAAATTTTTCTACTACACCCGTTGTAACGGGAGGACCATATGAGTACAGGTAAAGTCTATCACCTCCATCACTACGAGAGTCCGGAACATCAGTATTCCACTGCAAAGTTTGGCATCTGGTTGTTCATGGCAACTGAGATTTTGATGTTCGGTGGTTTGTTTGTGGCTTACGCCATTTACAAACATAAGTACCCAGGAATTTTTATCGACGGATCAAAGTTTCTAGATTGGCGTTTGGGCGCCCTCAATACTGTGGTTCTGATTGGCAGCTCATTGACAATGGCTTTGGGAATTTACTTTTTGCAGAAAAACCAAATTAAACAGGCGGTGACCAGTTTGTTTGTTACTGTCGGTTGTGGCGCCATCTTCATGATCATTAAATACTTTGAGTGGACGCACAAATTTCATCACAAAATTTATCCTGGCAAGTTTTTCGCTTATGAAGGTGCAGAATATTCTAACCAGGGCCTTTATTTTTCTCTTTATTACATGATGACGGGTTTACACGGAACTCACGTGTTGGTGGGAATGGGACTTATCACTTGGGTCGCTATCAAAGCATCTCGCGGTGAATTTGGTCCGCATTATTACACTCCGGTAGAGGGTGTTGGAATTTTTTGGCACTTGGTCGACTTGATTTGGATTTATTTATTCCCTTTACTTTATTTAGTTGGATAAAGGAGAGACTATGGGACACGGAAATACTCACGCACACGAACATCACATTATTCCTATCAAAGTTTATTTGAATGTTTTTGTATCGCTACTAATCTTAACGGCGATAACTGTTGGCATTGCTCAAGTGGATCTTGGACGTTTAAATACTATTATTGCTTTTTTTGTGGCGACCATTAAAGCGAGTCTGGTTTTGGCTTTTTTCATGCATTTAAAATACGATGCTAAAATCAACCGCTGGATTGTGTTTTCAGCAGTGTCCTTTGTTTTC